>JANLTJ010000052.1:0-25975 GCA_031362885.1 Betaproteobacteria bacterium | reverse complement strand
CATGAAATCCAGCGTGCATAGGGCGTCAGACGCCAGAACCGCGCCTCCGACGCGACGGTTCCAGTAACCGGCGGAACCGTAGTCGGTGCGCCATTCATTCAGGCGCCGGGTATACAGTTGCAGATCATATTCCTCGGTAATACCCATCGCGGCATGTACCGCGTGCGCGATCGACACCACGGCGACCGCAGCTTCACTGGCACGGGCTTTGGCGACGGCGGCGGCGAGCGGGTTCGGAAGACCTGGAGAGGCTTCCTGGCAGCCGAGTTCGGCCGCCATGCGTGAGGCGGCCACGAGTTCAGCCAGCATACTGATCTGTTGCTGAACCGCCTGAAACTTGCCGATCGAGCGGCCAAACTGCGAGCGCGCGCCCGCATAACTGACGGTCTTTCCCAGCACATACTCCATGGCGCCGGCCATCAATGCGGCCGTGACCAAGCCACCGATTTCCATCCAGGGCAGGCGCGCGGCGACAACATCCCCTGCGCTTACCGGGTTTTCCCACGCGAGGTGCGCCAGCAGGCTGCCGGGAATGCCGCTGTCGCTGCGCGTGGCCGCCGATACCGGGAGCAAGCGGGCCGCAAGCGGGCCGGACCAATCGGCGGGACCGGTGAAGTCAACATAGGGCACGATTACCCATCGCGCGACTTTTCCGAACGGCACATTGCGGCACTTGATGATCTGGTCATTGGCAACGACGGGCAGAGGCGAGATCGTCATGGGTCCGTCAGGGATGCCGATTGCACCTGCCGCGCAAATACTTCGTGCGATCATGGTCTGCGCCAGCGGCATCGGCAAGGCGTGGTGTCCACAAATAAAAAACAGGAGAAATGCTTCGCTCAAACTCAGGGCCGCGCCGCCGGTGGATTCGGGAACGAGCGCATCGGCGAAGCCTGAATCGGCAAGTTGTTGCCAGAGTCGCACCGGCGAGCCGCCGGCTTCGATTTCCCGCACGACTTTCGGCGTCGAGATGCCGGTCAGCAGGCGATCCAGCGCGTCGTGGATATCAGCTTCCATGAATTCGCGTCTTCAGCGCAGACCAAGACCGCGGGCAATCATGCCGCGCAGAATCTCGCGTGTGCCCCCGCGCAGGGAATAGGCCGGACTGATCTGCGTGACGCAGGCCAGTGCGCGCAGCAGAGCGTCCGGGACAGCGCGCTGGGGATGGCTCGCCAATGCATCGGCAATCGCAACCGGAATGCTCTGCTCCAGCTCGGTGCCCAGATCCTTCACCAACGCCGCCGCGAGTACCGGGCTTTCCCCGCGCACCAGTTTTGCCGTCACCGCGACCGACATCGCGCGCAGCACCACGAGATGCGTCACGATGCGCCCCGCGAGCTCGACCGCCCACGGATCGGCAGCGTGATTGGCGCGAAGGTAGTCGAGCCAGGCATCGAACAGCGCGATACTGGAATAGAAACGCTCCGGACCGCTGCGCTCGAACGCCAGCTCGGCGTTGACCTGATCCCAGCCGCTGCCCTCGTCTCCGATCAGTGCATCTTCGCCCAGTTCGACATCGTCGAAAAATACCTCGTTGAAATGCGCCTCACCGGTGAGATCGCGAATCTGGCGAATGGTGACACCCGGCAGGGATAAATCGACGATGAACTGGGACAGCCCCTGGTGCCGGTCATCCGCGCTGCCGGAAGTGCGCACCAGCGCGATCATGTAATGAGATAGATGCGCGTTGGTGGTCCAGATTTTTTGCCCGTTAAGCCGCCAACCCGAAGCCGTTCGGTCGGCGCGCGTGCGAACGCCCGCCAGGTCCGAGCCGGCCTGTGGCTCGCTCATGCCGATGCAGAAAAACGCCTCTGCACGGCAGATGCGCGGCAGATAGAACTCCTTCTGCGCGGCGGTTCCGTACTTGAGTATCAACGGCCCGCTCTGGCGATCCGCGATCCAGTGCGCCGACACCGGCATGCTGTTGCCCAGCAGTTCCTCGATCAACACGAAGCGCGAAAACGCGTCCAGCCCGGCACCGCCGTACTCTTTCGGCAGCGTCACACCGACCCAGCCGCGCCTGGCCAGTTGACGGCTGAATTCGGGGTCGAAGCCCATCCAGGAGCGGGCGCGCTGTTCAAGCGGCATCCTGGCGGCGCACGTCCTGACGAACTCGCGCACCGCCGGGCGCAGCGCTTGCGCGTGCGCGGGAATGGAAGTAAGTAACAATGGCTCCATCGTTTCAGGGACTTTGGTTCAAACGGCGATCAGGTTGTCAGTATCCCAGACTACCACCCGGTTTCAATCGACGGGGACATCGACGACAAGTCTTTGAACAGTCTTCGCCCCCATGCGTTGAGAGCGTGTTGAATATTACGTACCGTCGGAACGAAGCCGCCGCGCCGCCCAGGCGTGTGCGTTCGCCGCTTCGCTGGCAGTGCAGGCTCGCTCTTGCAAGACCTCCGAGCCGGTTCAGGAATCCCCCGCCCTCCTTCAATCTGGAGCTATGGAGAGATGGGGCGTTAAGCTGCTATTGGAGCGACTTGGTCATTTCGCACCCCGTTACCCTTTCATCCCAGCCCCCCAGCATTCCAAGCCCTGGTGATAAACTGCCCGCCTGTCCCACCGGATGCCTTGCATGAAAGCACGTTATTCGTCGCACCCGATAATTTTGATGGCTGGCGCTGCCATTCTTTGGGCTTTCGCGACGATCGTTATGGCGTGCGGCGAAGTGTTGCGTGGCGACATCGTTATCTCGGAGCGAGAAATGAGCGCCACGAGCAACGGCGAATCCACCAGTTTTCATGTGCTCGGTGCCGGATGGTTTACCGCCGCTGAAATCGTGAAGCGCGGCGGCATTGGCGACAACACCAGCGTTACCCTGGAACTCGACGGACACCCGATCATCACCGCTTCATTCGCCGATCTGAAGAATCCCTGGCGGGAAATCAATACGCCGATGATCGTGGTCAACGTGCGCACCACCGGCGACACCAGCACGATGACGTTCTGGTATGCCCCGGAATTGAAGTTTTCCAGCATGGCGTTGCTGCGGGTAAACGTTCAGGAGGACGGCGTAGACGCTCTGGCGATGCGCACCATCATGAACAAGCCCGCGCCGCACGAGCATGTCGCCGGGCAGGGAATCGGCAACACGGCGGCGCTGCCGGCATTCAAGTAAGTTCGGTTGTTGCCGCGACACCTGCTACCTGGCAGAGGCGCGCAAACTCCAGGATGACCAGTGGTGCGGGCGGATCGCCAAAGCTACCCGGCAAACAGCTTGCCGCAAGCAGTCTGGCTCGCCATTGCGCGCTCCTCCTTGCATATCCCCGCTGGCTACTCCTTGTACGGCTCGACCAGGCTCGCACGCAGCGAATAGCCGACATCGATGTCGGAGCTTCCGTCCACCAGGCTCAGTGATTTTTTAACCGACGTGGTGGACATGCGTCCGCTGACCCAGACCGGCGCGAATACGGTGACGTTGGCGACCGGTTTGTCGGACCTGACATGGACGATCTGGTTCGGCGGCGGGGGCGGTGTGTGAATGCACGCGCCGACAAACGGCACCAGCAGGAACTCGGTCACATCCTTGCCGGAAAACTCCAGCGGCAGCAGGTAGCCGGGCATGCGAATCATCTGCCCGTCGAGCGCCGCAATGACCGAACGCCCGCGCTCGCGGCTCATCTCGCTGATCGCCTTGCGCTTGGCGAGCAGGCCGTCCACGTCGATGCCCGCCTGCTGCAGCTTGCGCGTGGCGGCTAGCTCATCCTCAAGATCAATGGTGCCGACTTTATCGCCACGCGCCTTGCGTTCGCGCACGTCGGCAATGTCGCTCAACTGCAAGGCCTGCTCTTTACTGAGTTTCGGAAATGCATATTCGGCCGGCAGCGGCGGCACCAGATCTTTCCACATGATCTGGCGTGCCTCCTCGACCGCTTGCGATACCGGCATTCCCGGCGCCAGCAGCGCGCATAGCAACAGCAAAAATCCGCAAGCGTAATTTCTGGTTTTCATTTCCGACCCCTCGCTTCTCGCCCCTGACTCAAATACGCATGGTCATGCCGTCGGCCAGTGAATACCGGTAGCAGCGCCAGGCTGGAATCAAGCCGATGACCAACCCGGCCACGCCGACCAGCAGGAGCAAACCCAATTCATACGCCGATGGTGCGCTTAACGCAATGAACAGTCCGAGGCGCGATTCAATCCAGGGCTGCGCGGCAAACAAGCCCGCGTAGAGCAGCGCCACGCCGAGCGCGAGACCGAGCGCGGTCAGACAACCGGCCTCGCCCAGGATGAGCGCGAACACCTGCGCGGGCCGCGCGCCGAGCGAGCGCAACACCGCCATCTCACGGCGGCGCTCGCTCAAGCCGGTGAGCAGCGCCACCAGCATGCCGGCCAGCCCTACTACGACCACCAGCACGGAAACCGCGAACAGCGTTGTCTCCACTGCGCCGGTCAGCTCCCACAATTCCTGCAAAGCGATCCCCGGCAGCACCGCAGTCAGCGGCTCGCCGCGATACTCATTCACCGTGCGCTGCATGGACAACGCCCCGGCGCGCGAAGTCAACCCGATCAGAAACGCGGTAATTTCGCGCGGCACAAACGCCTCGCCCGCTTCCGTGTCGCGATCCGCATTGATGATCGCGGCGAGCGGATCGGCGAGCGCGCCGGCATCTTCATGCATGGCATCGAGACCCTGAAGCGGAATATGCACCGCGCGGTCCACCGGCGTGCCGGTTGGCGCCAGGATGCCGCTGACCGTAAACGGATGTTGCTCGTGCAGCATGAAGCTGACATCGCCCGCGCCGTGCGCGATCACGATGGCATCGGCGAGCTGGTATTTGAGCGCACGAGCGACCTCGGCGCCCAGCACGGCATCGCGCGCATGTTCGAAAGCGCGGCCCTGAGCCAGAACCAGTGGCCGCACGCGCGCGTAGCGAAAATGCGCGAAATAGTCCGCCGTGGTGCCGAGCACGCGGAAGCCGCGATGCGAATCGCCCAGCGACAGCGGAATGGTCCAGGCGACGCCAGGGCGCGCGGCGATGGCGCGATAGCTCTCCCAGCGCAGATTATTGGTGGCATTGCCGATATGAAACACCGCGGCGAGCAGCAGATGTAACGGACTCGAGCGCGCGCCCACCACCAGGTCGGTGCCCGAGATGGTGGCGGCAAAACTCGCACGCGACTCCTGGCGCATGCGCTCCACGCCCAGCAGCAAGAGCACGGCCAGCGCGATCGAGAGCACGCTCAGCGCGGCGGTAAATTTGCGGTTGCGCAGACTCCGGATGGCGAGCGTGAGGATCATCAGCGACTCAAAGCGCCAGCGGCGCGCGGTTGATATCCGCAATGGCTATTTCGCGGTCAAAGCGCGGCGCGAGCGCGGCATCATGACTGACAAAAATCAGCGTGGCGTGCTCGCGCGCGCATTCGCGGAACAGCAGATCGAGAAACGCCGCGCGCCGGTCCGCGTCCAGCGACGACGTCGGCTCATCGGCAATCACCAGTTCCGGCGCGCCTATCAGCGCACGCGCCGCGGCCACGCGCTGCTGCTGGCCCACACTCAACGCCGTGACCGGACGGCGCAGCACATCGCCCTGCGCCATGTCGAGATGCCCGAGCAGGCGCACCGCCTCGGCCTCGACGCTTGCGCCATCACGCATCGCGCGCGACCGCCGCCGCGCGGAAAACCCGCAGGGCAGGCAGACGTTCTCCATCACGGACAGATACGAAATGAGGTTGAACATCTGAAAGATGTTGCCGATGTGATCGGCGCGGAAGCGGTCGCGCGCGGCGCCGGCGAGCGCGCCCAGATCCTGCCCCAGCATCCGCACCTTGCCGGCCTGCGGTGTCACAACACCGGCCAGGAGGCTGAGCAGCGTGGACTTGCCGCTGCCGCTTGCACCGCGCAAAAAAATGCGCTCCCCGCTGACAATGCGCAGGCTCTCGATGTCGATTACCTGCGCCGCGGCCTGACTCCAGGCAAAGCGCAGATCCGTAACCTCGACAACGGGTTCGGCCATCGCTTCAGGCCGTCACGCTGAGTGTCAGCTCTCCCAGTTCCTGCATATCCACTCGCACTTCATCGCCGGCATTGAGCCAGCGGGTTTCGACCACGCTGCCGAGCGTGACGAATTCTCCGGCCTTGAGCGCGTCGAAGCCGTGGCGTGCGCGCGCGTTCGCGAGCCAGGCCAGCGCATCGAGCGGATTCCCCATCACCAACGCGCCTCTGCCACGCCCGGATTCAATGCCGTTCACATACATGGTGCCCTCCAGCGCGCCCAGATCCAGTTTGCGCCAGTCGCGCACCGGATCGCCGAGCACGCATCCGGCGTTGAAGAAGTCATCAGCAATCAGCGTCGGCACGCCAAGCGTGCGGTAGTCTGCATAGCGATCATCCACGATCTCAATCGAAGCCATCACTGCGCCCACCGCATTGCCCGCCCGTTCGCGGTCTACCGGGAAACTGATCGGCGCGAGGTCGCGCGCAAGCTGCACGGCAATTTCACACTCAATCCCCAGCCTTACGAAGCCGGAGCGCGGAACAGAAGCTGTGCGGTGCAATACGGCTTTCTCGAATATCACGCCTGCGCAGGGATTCGGAATACCGAGGAAACCTTGCATGACCAGGGTCGTGCAGCCAATCTTATGCCCGGCCTGCGGCCCCATCCCGGCGATTTCGAGCAGTGTGTTGAGCGCGCGCTGCAATGCGTATCCCTGCGCTTCGGTCTGCGGCCGCATTTCAGCCGGAATATCGATGACTGGCGTCAGGGACAATCGCTGATCGAGAAGCCGGGCTGCTGCCGCAAGCATTTCCATGGACTGCATGACTGCTCCGCCATCGGGTTCGATGCGGGAAGCATAACATTACCGGGCATGCCGGCACGCTGACTTATTTTCGCTTGACACGCTGACAACGAGATCAACATAATCGCAGCGCTCTAATCATTCGCTATCAATATTGTTCATACAATCAATAATATGCAACTCAAGGAGGAAATCATGACCGCATTATTTCTATCTCGCGGCAGACGGGTGCCGTTACAGGCCGCGCTTTGGCCTGCGCTCATCGCCGTTGCATTGACATTGTCTGCCTGCGGCAAGAAGGAAGAAGCCCAGGCGCCGTCCGCTGCACCCGCCTCCACCGCCGGCAAAAGCGCCGCGCAGATCGCGGTCGACGCGGCGAAGCCGATGTGTACCGACGGCAAGACCATCACCATCGTCTGGGAAGCCGGTCTGCAATCGCTGGACCCGCTGAACTTCTCCGGCCCGCTGTGGGAAAAGCAAACCGGCTGCAAGGTGAAAGTGGTCGAAGTGCCAACCTCGGAAATGTTCACCAAGATCATGCAGGAGTACCGCGCCGGCACCGGCGCCTATGACGCGCTCAACGTGATCCCGGCGTGGATGCCCGATCTGGCCCAGGCCGGCGCGCTGGAAGTACTCGACCCGATGGTGGACAAGTACGGCTACCGCGCCGAATTGCAGACCATCGCCGCGACCTACCGCGACAACCAGATGACCGTGAACGGCAAGATTTACGGCTTCCCGGATGACGGCGACGTGTTCCTGTTCTATTACCGCAAGGACATTTTTGCGCGCGCAGACTTGCAGAAGGCATTCAAGGCCAAATACAACTACGACCTGGCCCCGCCCAAGACCTGGCAGCAGTTCGACGAAATCGGCAGCTTTCTGACCGAAGCGCTGAAAAAGGAAAAAATCTACGGCGCATCGTTCTTCCGTGAGCCGCCCTACACCATGTTCATGTTCCAGGAACGCTTCCGTGTCGAAGGCGGCAAGTTCTTCGACGCCGGCATGAAGGCCACGGTAAACAGCGACGTGGGCGTCAAAGTGTTCACCGAAATGCGCAAGGAAAACCGCTTCATGCCCAAGGGCGTGGAGAAGTTCGGCTTCGTCGAGAACCTCGCCACCTTCCTCAAGGGCGAGAGCGCGATGACCATTTCCTGGCCGCCTTATGGCCGCTTCGCCGCCGGATATCTGTCCGAGGAAAAGGCGCTGTCCTGGGTGCCGAAGTCCACCATTGCGGGCAAAGTCGGCTATGCGCTGCCACCCGGCGGACATCCGCAGCTCGCCGCGGGCTTCGCGCTGTCGGTGGCTTCGACCTCGAAGAACAAGGAGGCCGCTTATCTGTTCATCCAGTGGCTGAACAGCGAGGAGATCAGCAACCAGCGCGTGCAACTGCCTTACGCCCTGCGCGATCCGTTCCGCGATTCGCATTTCACCAACCCGGGTTATCTCGCCTTGTGGCCGGATGCGAAGGATTACCTCGCCGCGCTGAGCGAAGGGGCGAAGACCGGCCTGCTCGACTTGTCGCTGATTCAAACCGACAAGTATGAAGAGGCGTTGCGCCAGGGCATCAGCAAGCTGTGGGCCGGCGACGATCCGAAAAAGATTCTCAACAAGGTCGCCGCCGATTGGGACGCGATCACGGCGGAAGTCGGTCTGGAAAAGCAAAAACCAGTGTACGAAGCCTGGGCTGCGAAGTCTGGCGCCTACCCGAAGTAATCGCAGTCAGAGTCCGGCCTTGCTGTGCGGGAGCCGGCGCAGGACAAACGGGAGCGCCGTCATCAAGGCGCTCCCTTTTTTGTGCGCGGAATTCAGCGCGTACGGGAATCGTATCTTTAGGGGGCTGCACAAATGAATCCCCAGCGCGCGGACTTTTCCGAGCGCAACTTCAAATACCTGCTGATCGGGCCGGCGATTTTCGTCTTGCTGCTGATCGGCATTTTTCCGCTGGTCTATCTGTTGCTGGTGAGCTTTCAGGGCATCACCATGACCAACGTGAGCACCGACTTCATCGGTGGCGGCAACTACGTGAAGCTGTTCAACGACGTGCGCCTGTGGGAGGCACTGCTGCATACGGTGGTCTTCACCGCCATCGCTCTGCCGATCGAGCTGTTGCTGGGGCTGGCGATGGCGCAACTTTTTCTCGACAAGATCCCCGGCCGGCAATTGTTCATCGCGCTGCTGGTACTGCCGGTCGTGGTCTCACCCATTGTTTCCGGAGCCACCTGGGCGCTGTTGTTCGATCATCGCTTCGGACCGATCAATCAGGTGATCGGCTGGTTCAGTGCCAGCGAGGACGCGATTCTCTGGACCATCAATCCGGATCTGGTCTATCCGGCCATACTCGCTGCGGAAATATGGCAGTGGACGCCGTTCATGTTCCTGTTGCTCCTTGCCGCACTGGCCAATGTGGATAAATCCCAGCTTGAAGCCGCGGCCATCGATGGTGCGGGCTGGTGGCGGACCTTTTTCCAAATCGTGCTGCCCGCGATCTGGCCGGTGATGGCGATTGCGATACTGATTCGCGGGCTCGATCTGTTCCGTCTGTTCGACGTTGTCTGGGCCTTGACCAAAGGCGGTCCCGGCACCATGACCGAGACCATATCGATGTTCACTTACGTCAAAGGCTTCCAGCAATTCGAGACCAGCTATACCGCCGCCGTGGCCTTTCTGGTGATCGTGCTGCTGAGCGTGGCCGTAACCCTGGCGCTCAAACGGGTGAATCTCTCGCGATGAACATGAGCCAAAAACAGCGCAACACCCTGCGCCTGACCCTGCGGCTCACGGCAGCGGTCGTTATCACGCTGCTGTTCTTGTTCCCGGTCTACTGGCTGTTCATGATTTCCTTCAAGACCCCGGAGGAGATTTATTCTTTTCCGCCGAAGTGGTACCCCGGGCAGATCAATTTCGACAACTACCTGGTGCTGTTCAAGGACGGCGATGCGATCACGGTCTGGAACAGTCTGGTGGTCGCCGGCGTGAGCACGGCGATTGCCATGTTCCTGGGCACCATCTGCGCTTACTCGCTTGCCCGCTACAAGACCGGCGGCGATCATCTGGCCAACTGGATCATTTCCCAGCGCATGATTCCGCCCATCGCAGTGGTGTTTCCGATTTTTCTGCTGTTTGTCTGGCTGCGTCTGGTCGATACCTACATTGGCGTGATACTTCTGTATACGGCGTTCAATCTTCCGTATGTGATCTGGATGATGCGCGGCTATATTCTCGACATCCCGAAAGCGCTGGAAGAATCCGCGCTGGTGGACGGTTGCACGCGCTGGCAGGTGATCTGGAAAGTGGTATTTCCGATGTGCCGTGCCGGCCTGTTTGCAACCGCCATATTCACCTTCGTGTTCGCCTGGAACGATTTCCTGTTCGCGCTCGTACTCACCCGCACCGAAGTGACCACGTATACCGTGCAGATCACGCATTACTTCGGTGGCCAGTCGAATTTTTGGGCCAAGATTTCCGCGATGTCGGTGCTCGGCACGCTGCCGATTTTCATCGCAGTGGCGTTCATGCAACGCTATCTTGTGCGGGGGATTTCCATGGGCGCGGTAAAGGGGTAGCGATCCGGTGACCAGCGAACAAAGGAAGTGGTCGGCAGCTTTTCCGGGGGTCTTTACCGTTCGCCGATCACGGTTCACCATTCACGGAATCTGAAAATGGCCGACCTGAAAATAACCGCACTACACAAGTACTACGGCAACGTTCACGCCGTGCGCGGCATCGACCTCGAAATCCCGGCCGGTGAATTCACCGTGCTGGTGGGTCAGTCCGGTTGCGGCAAGAGCACGCTCTTGCGCACCATTGCCGGGCTGGAAGAAGCCGATCAGGGCACGATAGAAATCGGCGGCAAGCCGGTGCAGCACCTGCCCCCGCGCGAGCGCGACATCGCCATGGTGTTCCAGAACTACGCCCTGTATCCTTTCATGACCGTGTTCGACAACATTGCCTTCGGCCTGCGCTCGCGCAAGACACCCAAGGATCAGATCGGGCCCAAGGTAAAGGTTGCCTCCGACATGTTGGGCATCGATCACCTGCTCGATCGTTTTCCACGCCAGCTCTCCGGCGGCCAGTTGCAGCGCGTGGCCATTGGCCGCGCCATTGTGCGCGACGCGAGGCTGTACCTGTTCGACGAACCGCTGTCGAATCTGGATGCGCAATTGCGCGACGAAATGCGCGGCGAGATCAAGCGCCTGCACCAGGAGCTGGGCAAAACCATGATCTATGTCACTCACGACCAGATCGAAGCCATGACCATGGCCGATCGCATCGTGCTGCTGCGCGATGGCGTGATCGAGCAGGCCGGTGCGCCGCTGGATTTGTTCGAGAGGCCCGCGACAAAGTACGTCGCCGGATTCCTCGGATCCCCTTCAATGAATTTCATCAACGGGCGCCTCGTCGGGGAATCCGGATCGCTCGCGGTAAGGCTCGAGGATGGCGTGACGCTGCCGCTGCCGACCGATCGAGCGGCGCGACTGGCGGACCGGCGCGATCATGCGATCATCCTCGGTTTGCGCCCGGAGCACATGAGTCGTGCACATTCCGGCGATTCGCGCGGCGGGCTGGCCCGTTTTACTGGAACCATCGAGCTGCTGCTACCGACCGGCTCACGCACCTATGTCACGTTCAAGCTCGGCGGCACCGACGTCAACGCGGAATTGCAGGTGCATGACGCCACCGGGATCAAACAAAAGATCGATCTGACGATCGACATGAACCGCGCAATCGTCATTGATCCGGCCACTGAAAAGGTCATTCAGTAATCTCCTGACGTGCGCACGGATTTATCGCGGGGATGGCGGTCGCGATCCTGGCGCAATGGCGCTATCCGGCCCACGAGCCAGCGGACGCGTTGCAGTGCGGCACGAAGAGTCATTGACTTCTTTCGGGCGGTTGTCTATATCGAACCAGCCGTACGGCAGATGTCCAACCCAAATGGGAGGAAGCGAAAATGCGTGCAATAGGACAATTTCTTGGGGTGATTTTCATGGCCTCGGCGATGCTGTTCGCCGAGGCGACGTTGGCAGCCGACAATTTCACCCGGCAGGACGTGACGTTCATGAGCGTGGGCAAGAAGCTCGGCGGCTGGCTGTACGTGCCAAAGGGAATGAAGACGGGCGAGAAGCGTCCGGCCATCGTGATGGCACACGGCTGGAGCGCGGTGAAGGAAATGTACCTCGACGACTTTGCCGCAAAGTATTCCAATGGCGGGTTCGTGGTCCTGGTATTCGACTACCGCAACTTCGGTGACAGCGAAGGCGAGCCGCGCGGACACATCGATCCGCACATGCAGCATGAGGATTACCGCAACGCGATCACCTGGGCCACGCTACAGCCGATGGTGGACGCCAACCGCATCGGCATCTGGGGTTCGTCCTACAGCGGCGGGCACGTGATGCACCTGGCGGCCTACGACCGCCGCGTGAAATGTGCAGTAGCCCAGGTACCGCTGGTCCATGCGGTGAATAACTTCCGGCGGCTGGTGCGTGCGGACAACTGGGGCGGGTTGCAGGCGTGGCTCGCCGCCGATCGCGCGGAGGAATACACCACCGGCAAAATTAATTACCTTCCGGTTGTGGACGAACAAGGCAAACCCTCCGCGTTGCCGACGCCGGATTCCTACGACTGGTTCATCAAGACCGGCAAGACGCGCGCTCCCAATTGGGAAAATCGCCAGACGGTGCGCTCGCTGGAACTGGCGCTGCAATACGATCCGGCAGCCAACATCCAGCTGATTTCACCGACCCCGTTCATGATGATCGTCGCTGAAAACGATGTGCTAACGCCCACCGACCTGGCCATTGAGGCCTATGGCCGCGCCCGTGAACCCAAGCAACTGGTGATTCTTCCCGGCGGGCACTTTGATGCCTATGTCAGCGGCTTCCAGGGCGCATCAACCCCGGCGCTGAACTGGTTCAAGCAACACCTGATGAAATAACTTTCGTCAGTCAAGGCGGGATAAGGGCGGTACCGGACGGTACCTGTCCTTTTCCCAGCCTGCGGCAAAGCCTGACCATTCGCCAGTCATCAGATGACCTCGACTTCCCACGAAGAGTAAACCATGAAGCAACCGGATCCTTCCCATGCAATCGCCCTGTGCGGCACAGAGCAGCCGGACGCGCCGGGACAAATACTCATGGCCGGACCGCTGTCGGTCGAGTTTGACAACGGCCAGTTGCGCTACCTCAGGATCAACGGCGTCGAGGTGTTGCGCGCGGTCGGATTTCTGGTGCGCGATGAGAACTGGGGCACGTATACACCGGCCATCAGCAATCTGAAGATCGACCAGCGCACC
The DNA here is from genome assembly GCA_031362885.1 of Betaproteobacteria bacterium. Lineage (GTDB taxonomy): Bacteria > Pseudomonadota > Gammaproteobacteria > Burkholderiales > JACQAP01 > JACQAP01. Next base: position 12,933 of record JANLTJ010000052.1, on the reverse strand, counting down.
AAAGGCTTTTCCGTTTCCTTTCACGCGGTGTGCAAACGCGCCGGTCAGGAAATCGCCTATGACGCAAACATTGAAGGCACGCCGGATGGTCTGGTATTCGACGGCAGCGCAACCCCGAAGACCGACTTTCTGACCGCACGTGCCGGGTTTGTGGTGCTGCATCCGCTGAAAGGCGTGGCCGGATTCCCGCTGGAAGTTGAGCATGTGGACGGCAAGACAGAAAAGACGAAATTTCCAGCCGAAGTGAATCCGGTTCAGCCGGTGCTCAACATCCGTTCGTTGACCCACGAAGTTCTGCCCGGACTCAAGGCCACGGTGCGCATGGAGGGCGACACCTTCGAAATGGAAGACCACCGCAACTGGACCGATGCGTCCTTCAAGACCTATGTTCGTCCGCTGGTCCTGCCCTGGCCGTACACGCTCAAGGCTGGTCTATCCATCAGACAATCGATCAAAGTCGTGCTCTCGGGCAAGGCGCAGGGCGGCGCAGAAAGCACGGCTGGCAAAGCCATCGGCATCAAACTGGGCGGCGTGACCCGCGATGCGCTGCAACCCGTCGGACTGGGCATGCCTGCCGAGGAAATTGAAAATTCCATCGCGCAAATCGATTTGCTGAAAGGCGCCGCGCCGCGTTTCCTGGTCTGTCACATCGACCCACGCCGCAAACACGGCCTCAAGGAGCTGTACGGTTATCGCGTGCTATGCGAGCAGACTGGCGCGGATTGCGTGCTGGAGATCGTGGTCGCGAGCACCAATCAATATCAGACCGAACTGAGGAATCTCGCCGATCAAGTCAGACAATCCGGCCTGAAACTATCCGCGATCGCGGTGGTTCCGGTCGGCGATCTGAAATCCGTGCTGCCCGGCGGGCCGCGCCCCCCGGCGGCGCCGCTGGAACAACTCTATGCGGCGGCGCGCGAGGCCTTTCCCGGCGTCCGGCTGGGCGGCGGCATGTTCACTTTCTTCACTGAATTGAATCGCAAGCGCGTGCCGGTGAAGAATCTCGACTTCGTCGTCAACACCACCTGCCCGATCGTCCATGCCGCAGATGACCGCTCGGTGATGGAGTCCCTCGAAGCCCTGCCCTACCAAGTGAGGACCGCGCGCAGCTTCATCGGCGAAACCCCGCATCGCGTCGGCCCCAGCGGCATCGGCTGCCGCGACAATCCGCATGGCGCGACCTGGACGCCAAATCCGGACAATCTGCGTGTGTGCCTGACCAAACTCGATCCGCGCCAGCGTGGCCTGTTCGCCGCCGCCTGGACGCTGGGCTATATCGCCACGCTGGCGCATACCGGCATCGAAGCCATTTCCCTAGGCGCACCCTCTGGGCCGCTGGGCATCATCTATCGCAAAGCGCAACACCAGCAGCCCTGGTACGACGCGCTTGCCGCCGCGGCGGTGTTCCCCGCCTATCACGTCATCGCCGGTGTGACGCGCGGCGCGGGACAAAAGCTGGTGGACGCGCAATCCGCGGATAGCGCGAAAGTGCAGAGCCTTGCGTACAAAGGCAAACACGGCACGACGCTGTGGCTTGCCAACCTGACGGCGCAAAATCAATCCGTGACATTAACCGGTGCGAAGGGGGCGCTTTTCGGCGCGACGCTCGACGAAGACAGTTTCGTACCGGCAAGCACCGATGCGCGCGGCTTCCAGCGATCCTGGAAGCCCATGAAGGATACCTTTACGCTCAAGCCCTACGCGGTGGCGATCTTGTCGATCAACGGCTGACCGAAATCCGGCGCATTGCGTAGCTGAGGAGCAAAACCCAAAGGATCAGCATGGACAAATCGCAGCGCAGAGTGCTATTGGCGTCCACCGTCGGGTCCGCCCTGGAGTGGTACGACTTCTTCATCTATGGCACGGCTTCGGCGCTGGTGTTCGGCGAGTTGTTCTTCCCCAAACTCGATCCGACGACCGCCACGCTGGCGGCGTTTGCCACGTTCGGCGTCGGATTCTTTGCGCGGCCCTTCGGCGGCATGGTGTTCGGTCATCTCGGAGACCGCATCGGACGCAAGCCAGTGCTGGTCATCACCTTGCTGCTGGTGGGTGTAGGTACTTTCCTGATCGGCTTGTTGCCGACTTACGAAACCGCCGGCATCTGGGCGCCGGTGATGCTGGTGGCGTTGCGGCTGGTGCAGGGCTTTGGCGCCGGCGCGGAATATGGCGGCGCGGTCATTCTCGCCGTCGAGCACGCACCGCCGGACCGGCGCGGATTCTTCGGCAGTTGGGCCGCGTTGGGTGTGAACTTTGGCCTGTTACTCTCCACCGGCGTGTTCACGCTGGTGTCGCTCCTGCCCAAGGAGGATTTCCTGAGCTGGGGTTGGCGCATTCCGTTTCTGTTGAGCATCGTGCTCATCGCATTTGGTTTCTACATTCGCGCGCGCGTTTCGGAAACACCGGTGTTCAGCAAGATCGCAACCAACGCCAAGGCAGCGCGCTCGCCGGTCATAGAAGCATTTCGCAAACACCCGCGCGAATTCCTCGTGGTATTTGGCGCGCGCCTGGCGGAGAACGGGCTGGGCTTTTTGTATCCGGTATTCACCTTGAGTTACATGACCAAGCAGCTTGGGCTTTCGCGCACCATGGTGCTGTCGGGAATCATGTTCGCGTATGTCATCTCGCTGGCCACCATTCCGTTTTTCGCTTCGCTGTCGGACCGCATCGGGCGGCGCCCGGTGTATGGCGGCGCAGCATTATTTTCCGCCGTGATGGCGTTTCCCTTTTTCCTCATGGTGGACACCGGGTCCCCGGTACTGATCTGGTTCGCGCTGACTCTGGTGATCGCCATCGGCGTAGCCGGCATGTTCGGGTCTCAGGCGGCCTATTTCGCGGAACTGTTCGGCGCGCGGCTGCGCTACAGCGGCTTTGCGTCCGCCCGAGAACTGGGTTCTCTGCTTGCAGGCGGCCCGGCACCGTTCGTCGCCACGCTTCTGCTGGCCTGGGCTGGTGGCAAACCCTGGGGTGTGGCCGGGTACATCGTAGTGTTATCGCTGCTGACCGTTATCGCGATCTACTTTGGGCCCGAGACCCACAGGCGCGACATCCATGCCCAGGACGCTGAGGCCTGAATCTAGATTCTCGCGCGCATTCCCCCGGCCAGACGGACACCCCTGGCATGCTGGTTGAATGGTTGAAGGAAGCACTGCAACACAGTGCCACCGGCGGTGCGAAGCCCGCAAAAAGCCGAAGTAGTCTTTGACGGCATCGAATTGTCGTCGTATAAAGGGAACCGCAGGATACTGGAGCAGCGATCAGTCAGTCGGATATAACCGTTCAACGGGTACTTCTCAGGCCTTTTCTCCTCTTCTCTTCAAGATCCCGCATTCGGGCGATTCGCCCACACTCATCAACTATTCAGGAAGAAAAAGACATGGCTACAGGTACCGTTAAGTGGTTCAACGACGCAAAGGGTTTCGGTTTCATCACCCCGGATGACGGCGGCAAAGATCTTTTTGCCCACTTCTCCGCAATTCAGGACGCCGGCTTCAAGTCCCTTAAAGAAGGTCAGAAGGTCAGCTACGACAAGACCGCCGGCCCCAAGGGCGATCAGGCATCGAATATCCGCCCGGTGTGATTGGTACCTTTTGATCGTGCTTCAGCCCGCTTCGGCGGAAACATTGAAAGCGGAAAAAAGCCCGGGAAACCGGGCTTTTTCTTTGAGGAGAAACGCATGCTGGCGGTGATATTTGAAGTGTGGCCGGCCGCAGGGCGCGCAGCCGAATACTTCGATCTGGCGGCCGCACTCAAGGCCGATCTCGGGAAAATTGACGGATTCTTGTCGATCGAGCGCTTTGAGAGCCTGACGACACCGGGCAAGTTCTTGTCGCTTTCGTTCTGGCGTGACGAAGAAGCCATTCGTCAATGGCGCAATCTCGATACGCATCGGGTGGCTCAGGCGAAAGGGCGCGGCGAAGTGTTTGCCGACTACCGCTTGCGCGTGGCGGCGGTGATGCGCGACTACGGCATGAAAGAACGCGTCGGCGCGCCGCCGGACAGCCGCGAGCGGCATGGCTGACTTGGACGTTTCGCCATGGTTTGAAAGTTTCACCATGGGATGAACGCCTTTCCGAAACGCCAAAACATGGCCCGCACTGTAGTGGGCCACGCGACTGGCCCGGATTTCCCGCCTCAGCCCATGCGCTCGCGCGCCAGCGCTGCCCCGGCGCTGAGTGCCTGCAATTTCGCCACGGCGATGTCGCGATGCATGGGGGCCATACCGCAGTTGGTGCAGGCGAGGATGTTTTCTTTCGGTAAATACTTCGTCGCCTCGGCAAGCAGACCGGCGACTTCTTCGGGGGTTTCGACTTTGTCGCTGGCTACGTCGATGGCGCCGACCAGAACGGTTTTATCGCCCAGCAATTTGAGCAGACTCATCGGTACGCGCGAGTGCATGCACTCGACCGATATCAGGTCGATGCGGCTTTTCGCCAGCGCCGGAAAAATTTCCTCGTACTGGCGCCACTGGCTGCCCAGGGATTGCTTCCAGTCGATGTTGGCCTTGATGCCGTAGCCATAGCAGATGTGAACCGCGGTCTTGCATTTCAGGCCCGCGCTGGCGCGGTGCAGGGCTTCAATGCCCCAGCGTTTCACGTCATCCATGTAGACGTTGAACGCGGGTTCGTCGAATTGGATCACATCGACACCTTGCGCTTCGAGTGCGAGCGCCTCCTGATTGAGCAATTCGGCCAGCGCCATCGCCAGTTTGGCCTTGTCGCGGTAATGCGAATCGGCCACGGTATCGACCATGGTCATCGGCCCGGGCATGGTGATTTTGAGTTTGCGCGTGGTGTGGGCGCGTGCGATGCGCGCTTCGGTTTCGTGAACGCGCCCTTGCAGTTTCACCGCCGCGACCACCACCGGTACCATGGCCTCGTAGCGGTTGTCGCGTATGCCCATCTTCACCTTGTGTTCGAAATCGAGGCCTTCAACGGATTCGAGAAATCCATGCACGAAGTGCTGGCGCGACTGCTCGCCGTCGCCCACGATGCTGATGCCGGCGTCTTCCTGGGCCTTGATCCAGACCAGGGTGGCATCGCGCTTGGCCTCAAGCAGCGCATCGCCGCCCAGTTTCCACTGCGGCCAGAGTTTTCCGGGCTCGGCGAGCCAGGACGGTTTGGGCAGGCTGCCCGCGATAGTTGTTTCAAACATGGGAGTATCAAGTGCGGTATGGATCGGGACACGCATGATAATCCTGCCCGGAGTCAACGGGGAGGGTTTGACATCGACAAACTTTGCGCGCAAGTCCGTGATCGGCGAGAATCGCACTGCGCCAGAAAACAATATGAGGATGACCATGCAAGCGCTGTTGAAAATCTCGTGCGCGATCGACGCGCTGAACGCCAGGATCGGACAGGCCTTGATCTGGCTGGTGCTGGTGATGGCGCTGGTGAGCTCGGGCAACGCGATCTTTCGTTATCTGTTCAACTTGAGCTCGAACGCCTGGCTCGAATTGCAGTGGTATTTGTTCGCGGCGGTGTTCCTGATCGGCGCCGGCTACACGCTGCTGCACAACGAGCACATCCGCATCGACGTGGTGTCGTCCCATCTTTCTCCCCGCGCCCGCGCCTGGATCGATATTTTCGGCACGCTGGTTTTTCTGCTGCCGGTATCGTTCTTCGTCGTGTGGCTGTCCTGGCCGGTGTTCATGAATGCCTGGACCAGCCAGGAGATTTCCAGCAACGCCGGCGGTTTGATCCGCTGGCCGGCGCGACTGATGGTTCCCCTGGGTTTCCTGCTCCTTAGCGTGCAGGGCATATCCGAACTGATAAAACGCATCGCATTCCTGCGTGGATCGATCGCGGATCCGGCGGAAAAGCACGGTCCATCGGCACCCATGGCGCCGGGCGCGGGAGCGGCGCAATGAGCGAATTCGTGATCGCCAACATCGCGCCCCTGATGTTCTGTGCGCTGGTAGTATTTCTGCTGCTGGGCTACCCGGTGGCATTCGCGCTCGGCGCAGTGGGACTTTCATTCGGCCTGCTCGGCGTGCAACTCGGGCTTTTGCACCCGGAGCTGTTTCAGGCCCTGCCCGAGCGCATCTTCGGCATCATGACCAACGACACTTTGCTCGCGGTGCCGTTTTTCACGTTCATGGGATTGATTCTCGAGCGCAGCGGCATGGCGGAAGATTTGCTTGACACCGTCGGCCAGTTGTTCGGCCCGGTGCGCGGCGGTCTGGCTTACGCCGTGGTTTTCGTCGGGGCACTGCTCGCCGCGACCACCGGTGTAGTCGCGGCTTCCGTGATCTCGATGGGCCTCATCTCGTTGCCGATCATGCTGCGCTACGGCTACGACCGGCGCCTGGCAAGCGGTGTGATCGCCGCATCGGGAACGCTGGCGCAAATCATTCCTCCGTCGCTGGTTCTGATCGTGCTCGCCGACCAGCTTGGTCGCTCGGTGGGCGACATGTACAAGGGCGCCCTGTTTCCCGGCCTGGTACTGGCGGGCTTGTATTTCGGTTACGTATTCGCAAAAGCGTTCGTATCGCCACAGGCGGCGCCAGCCCTTCCGGCCAGCGCGCGTACCTTGCGCGGTCTCCAGCTTCTGAAGCGCGTGATCTTTGTACTGATTCCGCCCCTGGCCTTGATCTTTCTGGTGCTGGGTACGATATTTCTCGGTATCGCAACGCCGACCGAAGGCGGCGCCATGGGTGCGACCGGTGCACTGGCGCTGGCGCTGGCCAACCGGCGGCTGAGCTGGTCACTGCTTAAGCAGGCGATGAACACGACGACGAAACTGTCGTCCTTCGTTTTGTTCATTCTGATCGGCTCGACCGTGTTCAGCCTGACGTTTCGCGCGGTGAATGGCGACTTGTGGGTCGAGCACCTGCTCACCGGTCTGCCCGGCGGCCAGGTCGGATTCCTGATCGTGGTCAACATCCTGGTGTTCGTGCTGGCGTTTTTTCTCGACTTCTTCGAGCTGGCCTTCATCATTGTGCCGCTGCTGGCGCCGGTTGCAGACAAGCTGGGCATCGATCTGATCTGGTTTGGCGTGCTGCTGGCAGTCAACATGCAGACCTCGTTCATGCACCCGCCATTTGGCTTCGCGCTGTTTTACCTGCGCAGCGTCGCGCCGTTAAAGGCGTATATCGACAAAATCACCGGCAAGACCATCGCACCGGTAACCACCGGGCAGATTTACTGGGGCGCGGTGCCTTTCGTGGTCATCCAGGTTATCATGGTCGGCATTGTCATCGCTTTTCCCGGACTGGTGACCGGCAATCTGGACAAGAATCCGTCTGACCCGTCTACGATCGAGATCAACATTCCAACGCCGGATCACGAACAAGAACAGATGGAGCGCGACGCCGACACGCCTGATTTCGGGGCGCCCGATTTCACCACCCCCGGCGCGCCGCCGAAGTAGCCCGGACTACTTGCCGGCGCCGAGTTTCGAGTAGAACGCGTAATTGTCGTAATTGGACTCGGCAACGCGAAACCACAGGAACTGCTCGTCGCGGAATTTCTTCCATTCCGGATAGATGCGTTTCCAGTGCGCGCTCTTGCCCTTGAGTTCCTCATAGAGCTCATAGGACGCTTTTTCGCAGGCCTCCATCACCGGTTTGGGAAATGCCTTGAGTACCGTGCCGCTGGCCACCAGCCGGCGCAGCGCCTGCGGATTCTGCGTGTCGTATTTCGCCGGCATGATCACACAGGCTTCACCGCAGGCGCTCGCCAACGCGGCGCGGTAGTGCTTGGGCAACTCATTCCACTTTTTCTCGTTGATCAGCATCATCAGCAGCGGCCCGGCTTCCCACCAGCCCGGGTAATAGTAGTACTTGGCGACTTTGTTGAACCCGAGTTTCTCGTCGTCGTAAGGCCCGACCCACTCGGCCGCGTCTATGGTGCCTTTTTCGAGCGCAGGATAAATATCCGGTCCGGCGACCATCTGCGGCACGGCGCCGAGTTTTGCGAGCACCACGCCGGCCATGCCGCCGAGACGAAATTTCAGACCCTTCAGATCCTCGACGGTCTTGATCTCCTTGCGGCACCAGCCGCCCATCTGGCATCCGGTGCTGCCGGCGACCAGACCGACACAACCGTACTCCTTGAGCAAGGGCGCCATGGCCTCGGCACCGCCGCCGGAATGCCACCAGGCGAAGTTCTGGCGGGTGTTCATGCCGAACGGTACGGAAGTCCCGAGCGCGAATGCGGGATCCTTGCCGTAGTAGTAGTAGGTCGCGGTATGGCCCATTTCCACGGTGCCGGCTTGCACCGCATCGAGCACTTGCAGGGCGGGCACGATTTCGCCGGCGGCGAACACGCGAATCTGAAATTTGCCGTCGGTCATCTCGGCAACGCGCTTCGACACCAGCTCCGCGCCGCCGTAAATCGTGTCGAGGCTCTTGGGCCAGCTCGCCGCCATGCGCCATTGGATGGCGGGCTGGGACTGGGCGATGGCCGGCCCTGAGATCGCGCCGGCAGCGGCACCAAATGCCGCCTTGGTCAAAAATGATCTGCGTTTCATTCGTTCCCCCGGAGGTCGATTGGTTACGGCTAATGTTCGCGCACCGCGCGTGACGCGATTCTAGATCGAGTTTACCGGCTGGCGCAAAGGATACCGATGTTTTTCGTTGCCGCCGGCGCCACGCTAATATAATCCTTGTTCGATTGCTGTCTTGCCGGAGATATTCATTCATGAGCTTCACTTGGGATCTGCCTTATCCGTCGCAGCGCAGTCCGCTGCTGGCCCGGAACATTGTTGCGGCCTCTCAACCGCTGGCGGCCCAGGCGGGCTTGCGCATGCTGCTCAAGGGCGGCAACGCCGTGGACGCTGCGGTTGCCACCGCGATTACGCTGACCGTCGTGGAGCCAACCATGAACGGCATCGGCAGCGACGCCTTTGCGCTGGTGTGGGCGGAGGAAAAACTGCACGGGCTGAACGCTTCCGGCCGCTCTCCTGCCGCGTGGTCGCCGGCGCGCTTCGCCGGGCGCGACAAGATGCCCACCGAAGGCTGGGACACGGTCACGGTGCCGGGCGCGGTTTCGGGCTGGGTGGCACTGTCGAAACGATTCGGGCGCCTGCCGTTCGCGGATTTGTTCGAACCGGCGATCGAGTACGCGCACAACGGTTTTCTGGTGTCGCCGGTGATCGCAAAACAATGGGCCGACGCGACTGCGCGCTTGCAGGATCAACCAAATTATCCTGAATCCTTCATGCCCGGCGGACGCGCGCCCAGACCCGGCGAATTGTTCCGCTTCCCCGACCAGGCGACAACGCTTGCGCGCATCGGGCAAACCGGCGGCGAAGCATTTTATCGCGGCGATCTGGCAGCGAAAATTGCGGCTGCGAGCGCCGCGCAAGGCGGCGTGATGACCCCCGCCGATCTGGCCGCCCATGGCGCGGACTGGGTGGAGCCCATTAATGTTGCCTACAAAGGCCACAGCCTTCACGAAATACCGCCCAACGGCCAGGGCATCGCCGCACTGATGGCACTGGGCATTTTGCGCGAATTCAATCTGGCGAATCACCCGGTGGATTCTGTAGACAGTCTGCATTTGCAAATCGAGGCGATGAAGCTCGCCTTCGCCGATGTTTATCGTCACGTATCCGATCCTGACACGATGAAACTCAAAGCTGGCGATCTGCTGAACGACGATTACCTGCGCCAGCGCGCGCATCTCATTGATCCCGGACGTGCCACCGATTTTGGTCCGGGCGCGCTCAACAGCTCGGACACCATCTATCTCACGGCGGCGGACGCCGAGGGCATGATGGTCTCCTACATTCAATCCAACTACATGGGCTTCGGTTCCGGCGTCGTCGTTCCGGGCACCGGCATCAGCCTGCAGAATCGCGGCGCGTGTTTTACGCTGGAACCGGGCCATCCCAATCAGGTCGGCGGCGGCAAGCGTCCCTTCCATACCATCATTCCGGCATTTCTGACGCGCGACGGAAAACCGGTCATGAGCTTTGGCGTCATGGGCGGCGACATGCAGCCCCAGGGCCATCTGCAAATGACAGTGCGCCTGCTCGACTACGGCCAGAATCCGCAGGCCGCCGCAGACGCGCCGCGCTGGAAAGTCAGCAAGACCGGCGAAGTGTTGCTCGAACCGGCGATAGCGCCGGCGGTGGTAGAGGGTTTGCGCGCGCTCGGCCATCGCGTGCGTGTTTCCAGAAAAGGCGAAGTCGAGATCGGCAGCTACGGCAGCGCTCAGCTTATCCATCGCGTGGACGGCGGCTACGCTGCCGGATCGGAAGGACGAAGAGACGGGCAGGCAGTCGGTTATTGAACAACAATGATCGCGGCTTTGCGCGCGCGACGGCGCGCAACACAGATAGCCAAGAGAGTGTAGGATTCAAAAAAGCCAGTACGATACAGGCTGCGTGAGTCGAGCAAGAATCCGGCTTCAGGCACGCAGACAATCAAACTTTACCTTGGTAAAGGTGGACTGGTCTGACACCCCGGCAATCGGGCATGCTTGCCCGAGGAGGTAATCGTGAGGCGAGGCAGCATCAATCATCTGAACGGGGCAGCGCGCCCCATCAAGGCAAAGAAGGCCGAATCCGATTCGCCATCGGTGCAAAAGAGCAAATCGGGCCGCCCGGATACGGACACCGATGCGGAAAAGCGATTGCTGTTGCTGCTCAAGGAAATGGAGAAACTTGACCAGGACGGCGAAGACTCCGAAGAAGAATTTCCTGATGCAGACTTTGCCAGCCCGGGTCAGCGCTTTTCCGACGACACCCGCGGTACCGACTGACTGCCCTTTCGCGCATTGACGTAACGATCCGTGTCGCCGCCATGACCGCAGACCACTTCTGCGCTGTCCTTGTTAGCCTGAACATCTGACCCATCATGTGTCATGGACCTCAAACTGCAAGATAAATCAGCGTTGATCTCCGGGTCCACCAAGGGGATCGGCTTTGCCACCGCCGCGCTCCTGGCCGCGGAAGGCGCCAGAGTCATACTCAATGGCCGCACCGAGGCTGCTGTAAAAGAAGCAGCGGAGCGCATCCGCGGCGCCACTCCGCAGGCTCGGGTCGATGGCTTCGCCGGCGATCTGTCGGCACCGGGACCAACCGCTGAACTGGTCAGACGTTTCCCGGCCGTGGATATTCTGGTCAACAATCTCGGCATATTTGAGCGCAAGCTGTTCGAGGAAATCGACGACGCCGAATGGCAACGCTTCTTCGATATCAACGTCATGAGCGGGGTGCGGCTGTCGCGTGCCTACCTGCCGGGCATGAAGCATCGCAACTGGGGGCGCATCGTGTTTATCAGCAGCGAGAGCGGCATCCAGATCCCGGACAACATGATCCACTACGGCATGACCAAGACCGCGCAACTGGCCATCTCGCGCGGATTGGCGGAAACCTGCGTCGGCACCAATGTCACTGTCAACGCCGTGCTGCCGGGACCGACGCTCTCGGACGGCAACAAGGCGGGTATTGCCAAGCGCTCGGGGGGCAAGCCGTTTCCGGAGTTCGAGAAGGAGTTTTTCGAAACAGCGCGGCCAAGTTCGCTGTTGAAGCGCTATGCCACGGTGGAAGAAGTTGCCAGCATGATCGCCTATGTCTGCAGCCCTCTGTCGTCGGCGACCAACGGTGCGGCGCTGCGCGTGGACGGCGGCGTTGTACGCGCGTGCTTCTGAGCCGGGACGCTCAGGCAGGCGCCATAAAACGGCAACACCGGCCGCCATGAGTGACGAAAGACTCGAGACCCTGCGCGACATCGGCACCGCGTTCGCCCGCACACGGCCGCCAGAGCCCGGAACAAAGATGCCGGCGCAGCCTACTTTGCTCGATATTTTCAACCTGCGTCTCAACACGCCGAAATTCGGTCTGCCGATCGCCGCCGCGCCGCACTGCATCCAGTGCGCATCCAATGCACTCAAGGCTGGCATGGATGAAGAAACTGTTCTGGCCTGCCTGTTGCATGACATCGGGCTCGCCGTGGTGCGGCCCGATCACGGCTGGTGGGGTGCGCAACTGGTCGAGCCTTATGTGTCTGACAAAGTGTCCTGGGCCATTCGCTATCACCAGGCGCTGCGCTATTTCCCCGATGAATCGGTCGGCTACGAATATCCGCAGATGTACGTCAAAATGTTCGGCGCGGACTACCGTCCGCCGGAATACATTTCCGCAGCCCACGAACACGCGCGCAATCACACGTGGTACATGCACGCGCGAAATATCACGTTGTTCGACGACTACAGCTTCGACAAGCAGGCTCCTTGGTCCATCGAACCCTTCGCCAATCTCATTGGCCGCCACTTCCGTCAGCCATAGCAGGCCTGGGCAATGACTCCAGCGCGACTGCGCATATGTGGCGCACCCTGATTGATCCGAGCAAGCCGCTTTGAACTCACCCGCAGGGCATGCGGGCCATGATGCCATGCGCCAGGATAGGGCAACGCAATCATTACAGTTACTTATGCTCATTTGAGCGGAAGTACCTGCACCACAGCAAGGCATGTAATGATTGCGTTGAGGGAGATGAAACAGTTTCTGCTGTTGATTGGTGATTCCAAACAAACTGGAACAGTCTCGATGGCGGGCGATCCAGCGATCTTCATACTGCAGACACAACTGTATGCCGGCGTGCGCCGCGTAATGTCCCGCATCATTGATATGGAATACCTGAACGAGGGCCGAGAGTATGTCCATACCATACTGAGCCTCGCGGAAAAATCCGGGGATCAGGCCTTGGTCAAACTCTCTGCCGATTTGCGCACGCTGATGCAGTTGCCATTGCCGGCGCAGGTCAAGAAAGCAAGCTCGCGCAACGAACCAATTCTCGATAAACCGGTTTCAGAGGAAGAAAAGACGTCCCCCCGTCCTTACATCGGCTCGTTGCGCTAAATTCATTGCGCTAAATTATTGAGAATTGCATATCCTCGTGACAAATTTAAACACGGCGTTTCTTTCCCTCACCCTCAATCCCTCTCCCGGAGGGAGAGGGAAGTTAAAGCCCTTCTCCTCCCGGGA
>JANLTJ010000049.1:0-9652 GCA_031362885.1 Betaproteobacteria bacterium | reverse complement strand
CCATACGCTGGGCCGCTTCGCGCCCTCATGCACAAACGCGACATATCTGGCGATTGCGCGGGCGCGCTGCGCAGCGAATTGTGCGAGCACGAAGTCCACTTGCAACCAGTCCGGTTTGGTGGTTCGTCCGCACGTCGCGGGGTAACTGCTCCACGGCCGTCGCACGAGACGCCGAACTCTCGCCGATCGCGTCGATTCCTGAGTAATATCCCGTTCTATCTCTCTCTTTGCTTTTTTTGCGGCCTTTGCACCTTCGCGTTGAAAATTTGATTTCAGGAAACCATCATGAGTGGACCATTGCAGGGAACCCGCATTCTCGATCTCACCCGCGTACTCGCCGGGCCGTTTGCGACGCAGATTCTGGCGGACTTGGGCGCGGAGGTCATCAAGATCGAGCGCCCCGGCACCGGGGACGACACGCGCGGCTGGGGGCCGCCGTATGTGAAGGATGCACAGGGCAGGGACACCTCCGAATCCACTTATTTCGTAAGCTGTAATCGCGGCAAGAAATCGGTCATGCTGGATCTTGCCGATGCGCAGGCACAGCAGCGCGTGCGCGAGTTGGCCGGGCAGTGCGACATCCTGATCGAGAATTACAAGGTCGGCGATCTGGCGCGTCACGGCCTTGACTACGCTTCGCTGCACGCGCTGTATCCAGGCTTGATCTATTGCTCGATCACCGGTTTCGGCCAGACTGGGCCTTACGCGCAACGCGCGGGCTACGATCCGATCGTGCAGGCGATGTGCGGGCTGATGAGCGTGAACGGTGAACCGGAGGAGATGCCCGGCACCATGCCGCAGCGCGTCGGTGTGGCAGTGGTGGACTTGATGGCCGGGCATTACGCGGTGATCGGCATGCTGGCGGCACTGCTGCATCGCAGGCTCACCGGCGAAGGGCAGCACATCGATATCGGCCTGCTCGATGTAGGGATCGGCTCGATGGCGAATATCAGTTCGGCTTATCTGGGCGCGGGGGTGGTGTCGAAGCGCAACGGCGGCGTGCATCCGAGTGTGGTGCCGTCGCAGGTGTTTGCCTGCGCGGATGGTCATGTCATCGTGGCGGCAGCGAACGAAACTCAGTTCAGGAAATTCTGCGAAGTGGCGGGCATGCCTGATCTGGCGCGCGATGTGCGTTTTTCCAGCAATCCGGCGCGGGTGAGCAATCGTGCGATCCTGACGCCGATTCTCGAAGCGATTTTCCGCGCGCGCTCGGCGGCTGACTGGACCGACGCTCTGTCGCAGGCCGGCGTGCCCTGCGGGCCGGTGCTGTCGATTGACCAGGCTTTCGAGCATCCGCAGGTCAAGGCACGCGGCATGGTGGTAGAGGTGCCGTACGCGCCGGCCGGCAAGTTGAAAATGACGGCAAACCCGATCCGGATGTCGGCGACGCCACTCGATTGCGCCAAGCCGCCGCCAATGCTGGGAGAACATCAGCGGGAGATCCTTTCATGAGTGGTGCGAAAGTATCGCGCGCGCAATGCGGACTCATGGCGGCATTGTTGCTGGGGCTCATTGCCGGCTGCGCAGCCGGGACTGGAAAACCGGCTCCGGTGCCAGCGCCTGCCGCGGAAAAATCTGAAGCAATCCCGGCTGCCAAATCCGGAATGTCCGCGCAGGATATGAAAGCCATCACTGCATACCATGACAAAGTGCGCGCCGATGTCGGCGTCGGCCCGATGAAATGGTCGGCGACGCTCGCCAGCCACGCGCAGGAGTGGGCCGATCATCTCGCGGCCACAACCTGCAAGATGAAGCACCGATCGCCGAATAAATATGGCGAGAATCTGTTTCAGGGCACGGCCGGTTTTTATGCCGCGGTGGACGCGGCCAAGGCTTGGGAGACGGAGAAGAAAGACTACCCCGGTGGCGTATTGACCGAAGCGAACTGGCATCCGGCAGGGCACTATACGCAGATGGTCTGGCGCGACACCACGATGCTGGGCTGCGGCGAGGCCGTTTGCAACAAGACGCTGATCGTGGCCTGCAATTACGATCCGCCGGGAAACTTTATCGGCCGGCGGCCGTACTAGAACTGGGCATAGGATGTTTCACAAAATGCAGCGCGCAGCGCTGGCAAGCTGTCAACACGAAATCAACGAACCGGGAGAACGCCATGCTGAGTTACGACGTAGTCGAATGGGGTAAGCCGCTGCAAAAAGCGGAGAAGCCGACACCGAAACCAACCGGCACGGAGGTGCTGCTGAAGCTCAAATACTGCGGCGTGTGTCACAGCGACGTGCATATTCGTGATGGTTATTTCAATCTGGGCGGGGGCAAGCGCTTCAATATGAGCGACCGTGGCATGCACCCGCCGATCACGCTCGGCCACGAGCCTTTCGGCACCGTGATCGCCGCCGGGCCGGACGCGAAGGACGCGCCTGTCGGGCAGGACCGGCTGGTGTGTCCGTGGATCGGCTGCGGCACCTGCGCGCGCTGTCTGGAGGGCATGGACAATCATTGCATGGCGCCGCGCTGGATCGGTATTCAGCGACCCGGTGGTTACGCCGATCATCTGCTGGTGCCGCACCCGAAGTATCTGGTGGATGCAAGCGGCATTGATCCGCTTTGGGCGGCAACACTGTCTTGTTCCGGTCTGACAACGTATTCAGCGGTGGCGCAGTTAAAGCCGATTCCGCGCGATGAATGGGTGGCGGTGTTCGGCGCCGGCGGCTTGGGTCTGATGGCGATTGAAATGCTCAAGGCGCTCGGCCATCAACGCATTGTAGTTGTGGACATCGACGGCAAGAAGCTGGAAGCCGCGCAGAAAGAAGGCGCGGCGGCGACAGTGAATGGACGCGATCCGAATGCCGCAAAGAAACTTCTGGAGGCCTGCGGCGGGCCGTTGTACGGCGCGGTCGATCTGGTCGGGGCAGCCGACACGGCCTCGCTCGCACTCGGTGCCTTGCGCAAAGGCGGCAAGCTGGTCGTGGTTGGCTTGTATGGCGGCGAAATTCCGGTGTCACTGGTGCTGGTTGTCCAGCGCGCGTGGCGAATTCAAGGATCGAGCGTGGGCACGGTAGCCGAATTGAAGGAGGTCATTGCGCTGGCGCGTGCCGGGAAGATCAAGCCCATCCCGATTGAAAAGCGCCCGCTCGCGGAGGTCAGTCGCACGCTCGATCAACTCAAGGCGGGGGGCATTGTCGGGCGCGTGGTGGCGTCCATCGACTGAAGGCGCGGTTTCATGAGCCTGGAACTCTGTTTTGTCCCGGCCACCGAACTGGTGCGCATGATCCGGGACAAGTCCGTTTCACCGCTCGAGGTCATGCGCGCGGCCATCGCGCGCGCCGAGGCGCTCAATCCGCGGCTCAATGCCATTTGTACGCCAACATTTGATGAGGCGATGAGCGCCGCAAAGGCGGCGGAAGATGCGGTGATGCGCGGTCGCCCGTTGGGCATTCTGCACGGCGTGCCCACGAGCATCAAGGACCTGGCCCTCACGCGCGGCGTGCGCACCATGGCCGGCTCGCATATCCATCGCGATCGTGTTCCGGAAATCGACCATGTTCATGTCGAGCGCCTGCGCGCGGCCGGTGCGATCTCGCTCGGCAAGACCACCGTCTCCGAGTTTGGCTGGAGCGGGGTGAGTAACAGTCCGCTGACCGGTATCACGCACAATCCGTGGAGGCACGGCATGAACGCCGGAGCATCGAGCGCTGGTGCGGCCGTGTGCGCGGCGGCCGGGATCGGTCCGATCCATCAGGGCTCGGATGGCGCGGGATCGATTCGCATGCCGGCGGCGTTCTGCGGAGTGTACGGATTGAAACCCTCGCACGGGCGCGTGCCTTACTGGCCGACGCCGGCCAATGGACTGATCTCGCACGTCGGGCCGATCACACGCACGGTCGCCGATGCCGCTTTGATGTTGCAGGCGCTGGCCGGTCCGGACGATCGCGACATGACCAGCCTCGAAGCCGCCCCGGACGATTTTGTGTCGCGACTTGACGAAGGTATCGCCGGATTGAAAGTCGCTTACAGTCCAGACCTCGGCTACTTGAAAGTCGATGCGGAAGTAGCCGGCCCGGTGCGCAAAGCAATCGCGGCATTCGAGGAACTCGGTTGCAAGGTCGAGGAAGTCCAGCCGGGTTGGGACAATCCGATCGAGATGGAGCATATGCATTTCTCGGCAAGCTTCGCCGGTCGTCTGGGCCCCTTGCTTGACGAGTGGGCGTATCGCATGGACCCCGGCCTGGTCGCGCTGGTCAAGCACGGTCTGCAATTCAGCGCGGCGCAGGTCTGCCAGCTCGATGAGCGGCGCCTTGTGCTTTACGACAAGGTGCGTGCTTTGTTCGAGCGTTACGATCTGTTGCTGACACCGGCATTGTCGGTCGTTGCCTTTCCGGCTGAGCGCCTGATGCCGTCGCACTGGGAGCAGCATCCGTGGGACTGGATGCGCTGGGCTGGCTTCAGCTATCCGTTCAATCTCACCTGGTTGCCCGCGGCGACTTGTCCGTGCGGTTTCACGCCTGCTGGGTTACCGGTGGGATTGCAGATCGTGGCTGGCCGGCATCGCGATCTGCGGGTGTTGCAGGCCTCGCGGGCATTCGAACGCATACGGCCGTGGGCGCAGCACCGGCCGCCGGTGTGAGTGCGATGAACGGTAAACAGTGAGCGGTAATCAGAAAAACGGCGAACCACGATTCACCGTGGCCGGCATTGCATCGTGGCTGCGCGCAAAATGCAGCACGTCGGGAAAGAATGCGCGGAAATCCGATTCGAGTTCGGCGTAGTGTTCCACCAGATCATCGACTGAGTTCAGCAGACCATTCCCGCGCGTCAATCGCTGGCCCATGCGGTTGAGCGCCGTGGCTATCGACCCGATGTCGGCATAGGAACCGAGCCAATCGCCCTGGGTCATCAGCGGTGCCACATGCTGCAATCGTGGCGGAAGCGTGTCGTAGTGTTGTTCCAGAGTGCGGTATATCTGACTGGTGAATCGCGCCAGCGTTTCGCCATGAAATTCGTGCCAATACTTCGCCAGAAAATGATCGTAGAACATATCCATCATGATGCCGGCGTAGCGCCTGCGCTGCGAGCTGACGCGCGACTTGCTGCGCAGTACGAGCGGATGGGCGTCGGTGAAGCTGTCGATTTTTCTGTGCAGCACGATGGCCCGTGTGACGGCTTCGCTGTAACGATCATCCAGAGGTCCCTTGACGAAATCGCCCAACAGACTGCCCAGCCAGGCATCGTCATTCGCTTCGGAAAGATAGAGGTGGGCGAGGTAGTTCACGTCAATTCAGGGGTGAAGGACCACGGGCGCGGGGCGGGGGACGAGGAAAACTCGGAGCAGATCCGCGGTCTTGGTCAGCCGTCAGCTTTGCGAACCTGTCCTTGCTTGTTTTCGCTCGCTCCTCGTCTCCTGCTCCCGTCCCCCGCCCCTGGAATCACCGCTTCGGTGGTGATTCCAGATAGTCCACTGTCAAATGCACCAGCGCGCGCATGCCAAGCTTTAGCGCCGATTCATCAATGGTGAAGCGCGGAGAGTGGTTGTAGGCTACTTTTGCAAGATCGGTACCCTTGGGCGAGCCACCGAGAAAGAAAAACAATCCCGGCGCTTTCTGTGCGAAGAAGGAAAAGTCCTCGGCGCCCGTGGTCTTGCTGCGCAGGATCACATTGCCCGCACCGGCCACGCGCTTTAGCGTGGGCAGCATGCGTTCGGTCAGGTCCGGATCGTTCACGGTGACGGCATAAGGTTTCTCGATGACCACTGTGGCCGTCGCACCACCCGCCGCGGCGATGTGCTCGGCGGTATGCCGGATGCGCCGGTGGATGTCGTCGCGCATGGCTTCGTCGAAGGTGCGTACGGTGCCGACCATCTCCACCTTGTCGGGGATGATGTTGAAGCGATTGCCGCCATCTATGCCGCCGATGGAGACTACCGCCGGCTCCTGCGTTACGTTGATCTGGCGGCTAACGATGGTCTGCAATCCCAGCACGATCTGAGCGGCGATCACGATCGGGTCCACCCCGGTCCACGGTGCCGAGCCGTGCGTCTGGCGCCCATGGACGGTGATGCGCAGGATGTCGGCCGCGGCCATGACCGGGCCGGGACGATAGGCGATGGTTCCCGCCTCGTGCATCGAGCCGATGTGCAGGCCGAAAACGGCGTCCGGGCGTGGATTCTCCATCACGCCCTGCTTGATCATCAACGCCGCGCCGCCTTCCTCGCCCGGCGGCGGACTTTCCTCCGCGGGCTGGAAGATAAATTTCACGGTTCCGGGCAGGTGTTCACGCACTTTGGTCAGGATCTCGGCCGCCCCCATGAGCATCGCGACATGCGTATCGTGGCCGCAGGCGTGCATGACGCCGGTTTCCTTGCCGGCCCAGGTGGTCCTGATCTTCGACGCGAACGGCAGGTCCACTTCTTCGCTCACCGGCAGCGCGTCCATGTCCGCACGCAGCGCGACAACCGGGCCGGGCCTGCCACCGCGCAGCAATGCAACCACGCCGGTATGCGCGACGCCCGTCGTGACCTCCAGCCCGAGTGCCTTGAGGTGCTCCGCCACTTTGGCGCCGGTGCGAAACTCGCGGTTGCCCAGTTCAGGGTGCTGGTGGATGTCGCGCCGCCATTCGATCACTCTGGATTCCAACTGATCGGCCATGCGGTCGATATCGGTACGCAGATCGGCGGCGCATGCGGCAGAGCCGATCAGGGACAACAGGGCGATTGCGCTGCAGGCGGCGCGTCGAAATCTTGGCACGACAGGATACCTTCGGGCGTGGATATATGCGCTGAGTTTGGTGCCACTGCTATTGCGAGTCAATCCTGCTGTGGAGTATTCCCGCTGCCGGGCAGCAAGGGACGCCTCCATACATTCAGGGCCATGCCAATCCGATAATCTGGCGCTCGGAGGCGGCTGGGTTGATCCGAACCCGCAGGCCAGCCCGGCCCGGAACCCGCCAGCGCGCTGAGAAGTCCGATTCACGCCGGTGAGTCAAGCGACGCGGCTCAACGCTTCAGGACCACATCCCAGGGATCGACTCTTTTGAACGTGCCGAACTGCTGGTAGTGAACGCGCTGCAAGGCCAACAAGGCGCTCATGGCTGCCGGAGGGAAGCCCTGCCGATTGCCGCGATCATCCATAATCAGGCCATCGAGCGAGGTTTCGCCCTGCGGCGTACCCCATAGCTCGTTCAGCGACGCATAGATGCGCGGAAAATCGGATTTCAGCAATACCAAGGCCTCCTCGGCCAGCTCCTCATCGGATTTCGAAGAAGATCCTCTTTGGCCGAGATTCGCCCTTGCCGCAACTTTGGCGTCGATTTCCTGACCGGAAAGCAGGGTTGGCAATTTTTCGGTTTCGTCGCTCATGGTCGGATATCACCCCGGTCGTGGGCAGTACCGTCATGAGCCTATGCCCTCGGTGCGCCGTCGTCAAGAATCCCCGGGGTATGGTAGGCGCGCGACATCGCCTGGCCTGAAGCTGGCTGCGCTCAACTGGGCCGACGGCAGGAATGGCGGCATGGCGGACAGAGCCATCCGCGGCTGAGGTCTTAGGACGCCGGGCGCACAGCAGCCGACGGGCTGGCGTGTCCGGCCAGGAACATCTCAGCACCTTCTTCGCCCATGTAGCGGGCGAGTATGCGCGGATCCGAGGCACGCAGATCAACCACAATCAGTCCGTCCAGCGCGTCGTTGAATTTCTCGTCGGAGCTGAATGCCAGCAAACGCCCGCCCAGCTTCAGGTATTGCTTGAGCAGAATGGGCACGCCTTTGCTGTCGCGTTCGATGCGCTGAACCAGGCGCGAAAGGTCTTCCACGTCGGCGAGTGCCGCGAGTTCCGCGCGTTCGCGTGCATTCGCGCCGTGACCGCGCAAGGGTCGCCGTGGCCTGACATGGCGCGCAAGATTCTCGTCGATATTGTTCGCGCTCAGATAATCGACGATCAGCCGGCGCGATTCAGGTTTGTAGTCGTTGCTGATACTCACCGCTCCGAACAGCATTGCATATCGGGGATGGCGCACGATGAACTGCCCGATGCCGCGCCACAGCAGCATCAGAGGGGCATAACTGCGCTGGTATTCCGCTCGCACGAACGAGCGGCCAAGTTCGATGGCTGGGTTCATTGCCCGCAGAACCCGATCCCCATAGCGAAACAGTGAGTGAGTGTACAAACCGCGCTTGCCGTAGCGGGCTACGATTTCGTCGGCCAGCCCCAGCCGGTAGGCACCCACGATCGCCTGCGCGCTCGCGTCCCACACAAACAGATGCAGATAATAAGCGTCGAACAAATCCACATCCGAAGACCCGCCGGTACCTTCGCCCACCGCGCGAAAGGTCAACTCGCGCAATCGCCCGATCTCCTGAAGGCACCAGGGAAATTGTTCGGCCTGTGCCCAGTAAACCGAGAACTGCGCGCTGGTAGCCAGAAGCTGCTCGGCCGGCAGGGCCTCGATCTCGGCCTTGAGCAGGGCCTGTGCAACTGCCGGACGAATCGGCGCCAGGCCCAGGTCTGGCGCGCACTGCGCCGCGGCAACCCGGAAATTGCCCGCTGGCCCGAATCCGATCAGCGCATTCCTGAATCGATTTTCAATGAGACGAGACAGATGGGTTAACGACTCAAATCGTGCCGTTGACTTGACAGCGTGCGATGGATTAGAGCGCCTGAGCAGCATCGACCGGACCTCATGCGGTTACGCGATGTGCCGGGGCAGGTGCACGCCCGATGCCACCGCTTTGAAGGCAACAATAGCTGTTGGTTTTTACCGGCCCGTTAACACAAGGTTGCGAATTTGTTTCAGGACATGCCCGCAGGTGGGCGGACATCAAGCGGAACCGGAGGCAGTTCGATGGCCGGACGCGAGATTGATGTTGCCCGTCTGGTGGTGAGGAATTGCGGCGGTGGTGCTGCTGTCCGGGCGTTCGGCAACGCCAAGTTACGCTCGGCGTAGTCGCGCATGGATAAGCCGATGATCCAGTCCGATATCACCAGGGGAATGCTGGAGGGAGAAAATACCGGCAGCGTGCCCAGGAAGTGAAAAGTGCGCGGCAATCCGCCGGGCAGAATGCCCTTGAACAGCAAGCGCGCCAGGATGCCCAGACGATCCGCGCCCGAGTATCCGCTGCGATAGCGCGGAGTGCGCAGGTAGCGCGTCTTGTTGCGAATGCGCCGCGCGATTGCGGCGTCGGTCAGCAGGCGGGCGTAGAGCGCACGGTAGCCTTCGGTCATCGCTTCCAGCGTCATGTTTTTCGGCACGACGTTGGTTCGGCCGCGCGTATTCTCGGCGGAGTCTTCGCTTTCGTCGATACGCCCTGCTTTTTGCAGGCGTTCGTACAGTGGCGTGCGCGGCATCGCCGTGAGCATGCCGATCATCGCCGACTGGATGCCCGAATCGGTGATGAACTGATACTGGGTCTCGAAAGTCTTCAGCGTATCGTTGTCGAAGCCGATGATGAATCCGGCCAGTACGTCGATATCGTGAGCATAGATGCGCCGGATCGAGGTCAGGATGTCCTCGGCGAGATTCTGGGTTTTCAGCGTCTCCTTCAGACTGTCCGGGTCGGTTGATTCGATGCCAATGAATACCCAGCCGAAATTCGCTGCGCGCATCAAGTCGAGCAATTCGCGGTTCTGCGCCAGATTGAGCGAAGATTCCGTGCCGAAGCTGAACTCGTAGTTGTGCTGCTTCTGATAGTCAGCGAGAAAGCGCA
>JANLTJ010000034.1:0-35115 GCA_031362885.1 Betaproteobacteria bacterium | reverse complement strand
CTCGCGCTATCCTGTTCCTAGACGCCGAATAAACGAAGGCCCGGCACATTCCTGAAAGAACTCCGGGCCTTCTACATGCTCGCGCGCGTGAAGGCGCGTTTGCCTTGCCTTTATGCCAGCGATGCGCGGCTTTGTCCAGTGCTGCGCGCGGGAGGCATGCAAACAAGCCAGAAGACGTATCGACTCTACAGTTGTCGACGCTGCGTACAGCAAGTGCGGATCTGCGCCCAGTGCGATCGCGGCAACCGCTACTGTGCGGGTGAATGCGCGACGATCCGCCGGCGTGAATCGTTGCGCCGCGCCGGTGAGCGCTACCAGTTGAGCCACCGCGGCGCCTGTCGGCACGCTGCCCGGCAAAGCGCCTGGCGCTCACGCCAAGCGCAAAAAGTGACGCATCTGGGTTCCCTCCTGACGCCATACCGGTCATAGTGACGACCGTTCCGATCCAAACCATAACCGGCAATGTCGACCTTACATCGACTCAACCGGCGAAGGCGAAAGCCTTCCGCTGGATCACCGCTTGAAAAAACCGCCCGCCTTCGCAACACCAAACCCGCTCAGGCCGGCACCCCACTCTCTCCCGTCTCTCGCCCCAGGGCGAGAGAGGCGAGGACAACGCCAGAGAGAGGATCGGTTTTTAAGAGCAGCAGATACACCCCGCAGCAATAACCCAAGGAGCCAACAGCATGAACCGTTACGAATACAAGCAACAGCAGCGCAAGGAACGACTCGAAGCACGGGCCACGAGCTTACAAAGACAAGGCGAAAGTGCCGTGGATCGCGCTAGGCGCATGTCCTCGGTGATTCCCTTCGGTCAACCTATCCTGGTTGGGCATCACAGCGAGAAGGGCGACCGCAACTATCGCAATCGTATTCACAACACATACGGCAAGGGCTTTGCACTGCAAGCGGAAGCGCAACGCGTCGCCCAACGTGCCGCCGCTGTTGGTTCGGGCGGCATCAGCAGCGACGACCCGGACGCCATCGACAAGCTACGCGAGAAATTGGCGAAGCTGGAAGCCGAGCAAGTACAAATGAAAGCGATTAACGCAGCACATAAGCACTTTCTCAAGAATCCGGCGATCCTAGAGACAGCCGAATTTACCGACACAGTGAAGGCAAGCATTCGCAGCTATACGCCCGCCTATTCATGGGAGCCGCACCCGTTTGCACCCTATCAGCTAACCAACCTAAGCGCCAACATTCGACGCGTGAAAGCGCGCATCGATGAACTTGCGACAGCCCCTAGCCGAGAAGAGGCGACGCACGAGCGCAAAGGATTTGAAATCGTTCACAACACGGAAGACAACCGCATCCAGATCATTTTTCCGGGCAAGCCAAGCGCGGAAGTGCGGGACTTGCTAAAAGCGAATGGTTTCCGTTGGGCACCTTCGGCGAGTGCATGGCAACGACAGTTAAATAATGCCGGCATTTACGCCGCTACCTCGTGCGCCGATGCCATCGAAAAGTTAGGGGTTGTGCAATGAACTAACAGCGGCGTTTGACGAAAAGGAAATTAAAGTACGCTAAGGCTTTCAGGCTATTCGACAACGCGTAAGGGGGTGAAGGCGTCCTTGTTGGGGTAAACCCAACACTCCTGTATCCAGCCGCCATTTGAATCGTTCGATCGGCCGCCCTCGGCTATAACCCGACTGATGCGACGCAAACAACTTGGTCATTCGGCAGCGTTTGCCGACATTCAGCACCGAAATTCGAATCTGTACAAAGCCGACGTCCAAATAAATTAGAACGCCCGAATGCTGACGCTGAGAATTGCGCATTGATTTCGACAACGCCCGCAATTTTCCGGCATTGAGGAAGTTTGGAAGTAGCCATACGCGAAGGTTGGCGATAGGATATTTAGCGCCACGGCAAGCTTGTATTACCGGAGCAGACACCGCATCGCGCCTTTGTGTAGCGATTCCGCCAAATCGTTGACGTCCAGGCCGCCAGCATAAAGTCAGCCAGCCGATGCCCAGTCGCCCGTGTGCTCAAGTTCAATCGCCTGATCCATCAATGCACGCACGAATTTCCTGCGCAGGTGTTCGCGGGCCTAGGTAGCCCAACGTTCTTCCGGGTCATCCGCAAGAAAATTGCCACGATATAAATTAAACACTGCGGGCGCAAGCGATTCGCAGGCAAGCCCGCACGTCGATCCAGCACAGTCCTTCATCGAACGAGACGCGCTCATCCTTGATGGCAGGCGCAATCCCGGCTAAGATCTTGCCAAAATATGCCAATTTTGCCAAGGAGGGATTCTTTTGCCAATGGCCAAACCTAAATCGGACATCCTGACGATCACCGAAGTCGCCGAATACCTCAAGGTTGCCGAGCGTACTTTATACCGTTTGGCTGCCGCCAAGAAGATTCCAGCGTTCAAAGTCGGAGGTACGTGGCGTTTTCCGCGCGCCGACATTGATCAATGGATCAAGCGTCAGACCGCCGAAACACTCGGCGATGACGGATCCGACGCGACGGGCGGGAAAGATTGATGGCCGCGCCGGAGATGCTTGCACGTCTGGAACAGCTCGCCACCGAAATCGGGGCCCTTCACAGCAAGCTCATCTTGTTGGTCGGTGCGCCGCATACCGGCAAGACGGCTTTGCTGGCAGCGTTTGCGGGGCGTGTCGATGCCAGCACCTTGAACGTGGGCTCAGAGCTGGGGCGTCGGCTGGCCGTGATTCCGCAGAAGCAACGCCACCTTCAGGCTGGCACCGCACTGCGTGAATTGGCTGATGAGCATGCCAAGGGCGATCTGCTGCTGATGGACAACATTGAGTTGTTGTTCGACAGGTCGTTGCAACTCAACCCACTTGATCTGCTTAAGCGGCATGCCCACAGCAGACGCGTCGTGGCGGTCTGGCCCGGCGAGTTGTGGGACGGACGGTTGGCCTATGCTGACATGGGACATTCAGAACATCGGGATTACGCCACGGATGGCGTGGTCGCACTAGAAATGCTGTAACAGGGAAAGGGATAAAAAAATGCGCTACGGCGACCTCATCCAATTCGAACCGATTGAATCGGTCATTCAACTTCTAGACGCCAATCGGCCCGACGAGGGCAAGAAGCTGGTCTCGACCTACGTCATCTCGGATGACATGGCCGAGCGCATAGCCAAGCTCATGATCCCGCAGATGTCCTTCGACGAGTCGGTCGATCACAAGGGCGTTCTAGTGGTCGGCAACTACGGCACTGGTAAGTCGCACTTGATGTCGGTGCTGTCCCTGGTCGCCGAGGATGCCAGCTTCGTGCCAATGATTCGCCATCCGAAGGTGGCCGAGGCCGCCCGCACCATCGCTGGCAAGTTCAAGGTGCACCGCATTGAGATCTCCAGCCAAATGTCGCTACGCGACATCATCACCCAACAACTGGAGTTGTTCCTTGAAAAGCACGGCGTCAGCTTTTCGTTCCCACCGGCAGATAAGGTGGTCAACAACAAGGCCGCGTTTGAGGAAATGATGGCCGCGTTCACCGAGATGCACCCCAACCTTGGCGTGCTGCTGGTCGTCGACGAGTTTCTCGAATATCTGCGGTCACGCAAAGACCACGACCTGGTGCTGGATCTGTCTTTCCTGCGCGAGATCGGCGAAGTCACCAAGCACCTGCGCTTTCGTTTTGTGGCCGGTGTGCAGGAAGCCATTTTTGACAGCAGCCGCTTTGAGCACGTGGCCGACAGCCTGCGCCGTGTGAAAGACCGGTTCACCCAAGTCCTGCTTGCGCGCCAGGATGTTAGTTTTGTCGTGGCAGAGCGCCTTCTCAAGAAATCAGCAGATCAGCAGGACAAGATCCGCGCCTACCTGACGCCCTATGCCAAGTTCTACGGATCGATGAACGAACGCATGGACGAGTACGTCCGTCTGTTCCCGGTGCATCCCGATTACCTCAAGACCTTCGAACGTATCAGCTTTGCCGAAAAGCGCAATGCACTGGAAACGCTGTCTTTGTCCATGCGTTCCCTGCTGGACACGGATGTGCCGACAGACCATCCTGGCCTCATCACGTTTGACAACTATTGGCAAACAGTCAAAGGCAACTCGGTATTTCGCAGCGACCCCAATATCAAGGAAGTGCTGCGCGTGGCGGAGGTGCTGGACTCGCGTGTCCAGCAGGCATTCACTCGCCCGAATTACAAGCCGATGGCCGTGCACATCATCAACGGCTTGTTCGTGCACCGGCTCACCACGGGTGGCGACATCTACGTACCCATCGGCCCGACGGCAGAAGAGCTGCGTGACACGCTCTGTCTGTACCAACCCGGCATTGAAGAACTGGGCGGCGAGCCAGCGGCAGATCTTTTGACGGCGGTCCAGACCACGCTGCGCGAAATCGTCAAGACCGTCAATGGTCAGTTCATCACCAAAGCGCCAGACACCGAACAGTACTTCCTCGATCTCAAGAAGGACATCGACTACGACGCGCAAATCGAGAAACGTGCCGAGGCCCTGTCTGACGACGCCTTGGATCGTGCCTATTACAGCGCGGTCAAGCAATTGATGGAGCGCACCGACGAAAACACCTACGTCACCGGGCACCAGATCTGGCAGTACCAAATCGAGTGGCAGGATCGGCGTGTTGATCGCAATGGTTACCTGTTCTTCGGCGCGCCAAACGATCGACCAACCGCCCAGCCGGAACGCGACTTCTACATCTACTTCATCCAACCCTTTGATCCGCCGAAATTCCGCGATGAGAGCAGGACGGACGAAGTCTTCTTCCGCCTCAAAGGTCTCGACGATGAAATCAAGCGCCACCTGGCTTTCTACGCGGCAGCGCTGGATTTGGCATCCACGGCCAGTGGCAATGCGAAGCAGCTTTACATCAACAAGGCGCAGGAAGTGCTGCGCGCCATGAGCAAATGGCTGCAAGAAAAGCAGATGACTGCCTTCGAGGTGACCTACCAAGGCAAGACCAAAACCCTTCAAGACTGGGCGAAGGGCGTCTCCTTGCGCGACAAAGCCCGTCTCGGCCAGGACGAGCGGATCAATTTCCGCGATGTGGTCAACGTCATCTCTGGCCTGGCAATGAACGTACAGTTCGCTGAGAAGTCCCCTGAGTACCCAGCCTTCTCAGTGCTGGTCACTGAGGCCAATCGCAAACTGCTGATCGGCAGCGCACTCCGGGCGTTGGCCGGTGGCACTCGCACCAAAGACGCTGTCGCCATCCTCGATGCCCTTGAGATGCTCGACGGTGACAGCATCCAACCCAGCCGGTCCCGCTACGCACAGGAGGTTCTGGCCCGACTCAAAGCCAAGGGCCAGGGACAGGTGCTCAATCGAAATGAATTGCTCTCCGGTGCCAATGATGTCGAATACTTTGTGCCGGTTCGGTTCCGCTTGGAGCCCGACCTGCTGGTTACGGTACTGAGCAGTTTGGTCTACGCCGGCGACATTGTGTTGGCAATCACCGGCGACAAGATCGACTCCGGCAAGCTCAACCAGTTGGCCGAGCGCCCTCTCGACGAATTGAAGCAGTTCAAGCACGTTGAGGCACCGAAGGAAATCAACGCAGCGGTCCTGCGCTCACTGTTTGAGTTTTTTGGATTGCCCACGGGTCTGGCGCAGAAAGCAGCTACGGGCGACACCGAGCCAGTCGTCAAACTGCAAGATGCGGTGAGCGTTCTGGTTCAGCGCGTTCTCAAAGCCGGCACTGACTTGCAAGGTCGCCTTGCATTTTGGGGCAAGCCCCTGTTGAGTGATGAGGAAGCCAAGGATTGGCGCACTCGCCTGGAGGCACTGAAAGGATTCACCGAGTCGCTGTCGCCGTACAACACCGTCGGCAAACTCAAAAACCTGCGGGTCAGTCAGGAAGACATCGATGTCCAGAAAAAGAATCTGGAAGTGCTGGCGTCCGTCGAGGCATTGCTTGACCTGATTGTTGAATTGGGTAGCACGGCGTCGTATCTGTCCCAGGCTGAGATCGTCCTGCCAGCCAATCACCCGTGGGTGAAGCAAGCGCAAACCGCGCAAACAGATATCCTGGCCAAGCTGGTACAGGATCGGACCGTGCAACATGCGGCGGAGTACAAACAGGTACTGGCGAAATTGAAGAAGGAGTACATCACCGCCTACATTGCCAGTCACACCAAGGCCCGGCTTGGCGTCACCGAGGAAAAAACCAAGACGGCATTGCGCAAGGATTCGCGCCTGGTCGCCATGCGAGCACTTGCCGGCATTTCACTTATGCCCACCAGCGGCCTCACGGGTTTTGAGGAAAAACTCGACAACCTGAAGAGTTGCTCGTCTTTGGTGGACACCCATCTTGCATCCAGCGCATTTTGCCCGCATTGCAATTTCCGGCCATCGAATGAGCAGCTCGGAATGATTCCGGCAGCAAACGCCTTGCAAGGCCTGGATACCGAACTGGATGGGTTGATCGATGGTTGGCAGCAGACCTTGCTGGATAACCTGGATGACCCGACCACACAGTCTGCCCTTGGCCTGTTGAAAACGCCGGCACGAAAACTCATTGAATCGTTTGTGGCGTCGAAAACGTTGCCAGCGCCGGTCACCCCTGATTTCGTCAGCGCAGTTCAAGAGGCGCTGTCCGGCCTTGAAAAAATCGCGGTAAGCAGTGAGGAGATTCGACAGGCACTCCTACACGGCGGCTCGCCTGCAACACCGGGCGATCTTCGCAAACGCTTTGAGGCGTTCCTGAATGAACGCTGCAAGGGCAAAGACGCCAGCAAGCTTCGGTTCGTGGTGGAGTAACGATGAACGAAGACGAACTCCGCGCCATCCTCGCTTGCGGCGAAGACAGTCGCCACCAGTTCAAGCGCGACTTCACCAACGCCGATGCACTGGCATCAGAGCTGGTGGCACTGGCCAATGGCCTGGGTGGCCAAATCTTGATCGGTGTCTCAGACGATGGTCAGCTTGTCGGCCTCACCCCGCAGGACATTGGCCGCCTTAACCAGTTGCTGTCCAATGCGGCCAGTCAGCATGTTCGCCCACCCCTGAGCCCGAGCAGTCAGAACGTTCAGATCGACAAAGGGCTGGTCTTGGTGGTGAATGTTTCGCCAGGCATCAACAAACCCTACATGGATTTGCAGGGGCGTGTCTGGGTCAAGAACGGAGCCGACAAACGCCACGTTACCGCCCGCGAGGAAATGCAGCGCATGTTCCAGGCATCCGGCCTGCTGCAAGCAGACCAGGTGCCGGTGCGCGACGCCAGTTGGGCGGATATTGATGAGCGCGCCTTTACCCGTTACGTTGAGCGCCGTTACAAGCAAAGCCCACAACAAGATGGATTGGCACTATCGACCCTGTTTGAAAACCTCAAGCTGGCCACCGACGGTGTGCCCAACCTCGCCGGCATCTTGCTGTTCGGCAAGAACCCCGAAAGGCATTTGCACGTTTGCATGATTGCGGCAGTCTGCTTCCCGGGCACCGAGCTGTCAGACAGCCGCTACCTCGACAGCGAAAACATCCAAGGCACGCTTGAAGAGCAATACCAGCACGGCCTGGCCTTCATTCGGCGCAATTTGCACCATGTGCAGGGCAACCAGGGTTTCAACAGCCTGGGCCTGCTGGAAGTACCCGAAGAAGCGTTTGTTGAACTGTTGGTCAACGCGCTGGTGCATCGGGATTTTTTCACCAACGCCACCATCCGCCTGTTCATCTTTGCCGACCGGGTGGAAATCATCAGCCCCGGCCATTTGCCAGACAGCCTGACCCCCGAACAGATTCGCACCGGCATATCCAACCGCCGCAACAAAGTGCTGGCCGAACACGCCGCCCACATCCTGCCCTACCGTGGCTTGGGTACCGGCGTCCCCAGGGCCTTGCATGCCTGGCCAAAGATTGACCTGATGGACGAACGGGATGCCAACCAATTCAGGGTAGTGCTGTGGCGCCCCCGGACTGAACAAGTCACTGAACAAGTCGGACAAAAACCAGCAGCGAAAAATGAACAAGTGACTGAACAAGTCACCGGGGAAGTGGGGGCTGAGTCGGGACAAAGTCGGTGCCCAGTTGGGACCAAGTCACAGCCAGAGTCACAGCCAGAGTCATTGGAAGATCGGGTACTGTTTATTCTGAAAACCCAGCCCGCCAGCAAAGCTGAAATTTCCACGTTGTTGGGGCAAAAAGAGGTTTCTGGTCACCTCAACAAGACGGTGCGGGACTTGCTGGCTACCCAGGCCATTGAATACACCCGCCCGGATAAACCAAACAGCCGTTTGCAGAAATACCGACTCACCGATCTGGGTCAAGCGCGCGTGGAAAAGTCCAAAAATAGGGAGCTAAAGTCATGAGTAACACGCTAAAAGTTCGAAATGACCACACGCCGATCCATTTCGAAGCCGCTGCCGAAGACGGCAAGTTCAAGCTTTGCGAAGGCGCAGAAGCTTCCTGGCTAACCCAGAACCAAACTTTTGGCATCAAGGAGCTGCGTAGCCGTGTCGAGCCATGGCTAACCGCCTTATTCCAATCGGAGCATCTTTCGCTGCTGGCAGGCTCGGGGTTGACCCATGCGGTACATTGTCTGGCGGTAGGCAAGGCTGCGGCGGGCATGGGCGCAGTGATGTCGTTCAGCTATCAGGCCGAAATCAAGAAAGCAGCGGAAGATGCCGCCAAAATGGCAGGACGAGAAAAAGGCAATCTGGAAGACCAACTCCGCGCAGCCAACGAATTGCTGCGTGGTCTGGAGATTTTGGACAAATCGAAAGATGCCAAGGCGCTACGCACTGAACTGTACAGCACACTGGAGGAATTCGCCAAGTCCATCCTCCAAAGTGAAGCCGGTATCGCTGAAGCCGCTGAAGCCAGTCGCGAACAGGCGTTCAACGCTTTAGTCACCTTCCTGATGAGCTTCGCCAGTCGCACGGGTGTGCGGGACCGGCTGAACATCTTCACCACCAACTATGACCGCCTGATCGAGGCCGGCGCCGAGTTGGCGGGGCTGCATCTGCTGGATCGTTTTCTCGGCAACCTGATGCCGATCTTCCGCTCGTCGCGGCTGGATCTGGACATGCACTACAACCCGCCAGGCATTCGCGGTGAGCCGCGCTATCTGGAAGGGGTGGCCCGCTTTACCAAGCTGCATGGCTCGGTGGATTGGGTGCAGGCAGACAAGGACATCCGCCGTATTGGATTACCTTTCGGCGCGGAAGATGTCGGGCCATTTCTCAAGGCCCCCGGATTAAAAGGTGCCAGCGCCCACAAGCTGATGATCTACCCCAATGCCGCCAAGGAGCGGGAGACCGCTGACTACCCCTATGTGGAGCTGTTCCGCGACCTAGCCGCCGCCGTGTGCGGCCCCAACAGGGCGCTGATCACCTACGGCTACAGCTTTGGCGACGAGCACATCAATCGCGTGATCCGCGACATGCTCACGATTCCGTCGACCCATCTGGTGGTGATTGCCTACGACGACCCTCTCGGCCGCATCCTGCAAACCTACGAGGAGTTGGGGCGTCCCTCGCAGATCAGCTTGATGATAGGCCCGGCCCTGGCGGATCTGCAAACCCTGACCGAAACCTTCCTGCCCAAGGCCGCCATCGATAAAACTACCTTCCGCATGAGCGAGCTGCTCAAGCAGCGCTACGGCACTGAACCGCAGCCGGCCCCAGCAGCTGGGAAAGCCGGTGGTGAATTTGCCGGGGAAGGGCCGCTATGAGCTTCTCACCCATCGCTTACGCCGACTCCTTGCGCATTGGCAGTATCGACTTTGTCTCGCCCGACGAAATCAAAGTGCTGCTGGATATCGAAGCACCCGATAATGTCGCATTGAACACAGGCACGCCACGCCCGTTCCCGCGTATCAACGGCTATGTGCTGGTGCCTAGCGACGAAGGCTATCTGGTGGCGCAGGTGGAGTGGATCACCATCGAGCGTTCCCAGTATCCCAAGCGCAAAGGTATGCAGGACTTCGGCCTGGTGGACTTGCCCTATCCGCTGCGCAAAATGAGCCTTAACCCTTTGGGCGGCCTGTCCTACGAAGGCCAGCACCAAGGCAAGGAACGCTATAGATTTCGGCGCGGTGTGGAAGCCTACCCCACGGTGGGCGACCCGGTGCTGCTGCCCACCCAAGGCCAACTTCGCGCCATCGTCGAATCCGGCGACAACCGCCGGGTGAAGATCGGCATCAGCCCGCTGGCCACCAACGCTGAAGTGAAGATCGACCCGGATCGCCTGTTCGGCCGCCATCTGGCCGTGCTGGGCAATACCGGCAGCGGCAAATCCTGCTCGGTGGCCGGTTTGATCCGCTGGTCGCTGGAAGAAGCCAGAAAAGCCCGTGGCGATGCCGACCCCAATGCCCGCTTTATCGTGCTCGACCCCAATGGCGAATACTCCAAGGCGTTTGATGGCTTGGGCAAGGTGCGGGTGTTTGCGGTTGAGCCGAACCACGCCAGCGGTATTGAACAGCTCCAGGTGCCGCTGTGGTTCTGGAACAGCGCCGAGTGGAGTGCGTTTACTCAGGCCAGCGCCAGGGCACAGCGCCCCACCCTGATTCAGGCACTGCGTGCGGTGCGCGATGGCGCAGTGGAAGCCGCTGCCACGCCAAGCCACGACATGCGCCGCTTTCTGCGCACGCTCGTTAGCGTGATTCAGATCGAACGCGCTGCCGGACGTCCTTGGGCCAATTTTCCGCACCCAAAAAACTTCTTTGAAAAAATCAAGAAGTGGCAGGAAGGGCTAGAAAACGATGCTTCATTCAGTGCGGATGAAAGCGCCGCGCTTACCGCAGTTAGAGACAAAATCTCAGTATTTACCAATGCACGCACCGGACAGTACCCAACCTATGAATTCACCCGGACAGAAATTGATGAGTTTTTAGGCTTGGCTAAAGCGGCACACGCTGCATTTGGCTGCAGCGATACCGACATCCTGCCAATCGATGCAGACGTTCCCCGCGCGTTTACCGGCGATCAACTGCTGCGCAGCGTGGAAGCCAATGCAGAGCTGCTGAATGTCTCGGAGCATGTCGAGACCATGCTGATGCGCATCCGAACGATTCTCTCGGATAGCCGCATGAAAACCATCACTGGCGATACCAGCGGCGTAACGTTGGATGGCTGGTTGGCGAACTATATTGGCAACAATCAAGCCTCCAACGGCACGGTAACAGTGATTGACCTGTCACTGGTCCCCACCGAAGTCGTGCATATTGTCACCGCCGTCATCGCCCGTATGACACTGGAAGCCTTGCAACGTTATCGAAAGCTCAACCACGGTAAAACGCTGCCCACCGTGCTGGTGATGGAAGAGGCGCACACTTTTATCAAGCGCTATAAAGACGACGCCGAGAACCAGAACTCCGCTGCCATTTGCTGCCAGGTGTTCGAGAAAATAGCCCGCGAAGGGCGCAAGTTCGGCCTGGGGCTGGTGCTGTCCTCCCAGCGCCCCAGCGAACTTTCACCCACGGTACTGTCCCAATGCAATAGCTTTCTGCTGCATCGCATCAGCAATGACAGCGATCAGGAGTTGGTGCGCAAACTGGTGCCCGACAACCTGCGCGATCTGCCCTCGCTACCCTCGCGCCACGCCATCCTGCTGGGCTGGGCCTCCGAGCTGCCGGTGCTGGTGCAGTTGAATACCTTGCCCGATGGCCAGCGGCCCAAATCCGAAGATCCGGATTTTTGGGCGGTGTGGTCGGGCAAAGAGCGATATGACAGCGGTCAGGATGTGGCGGTTGATCGCAACGTGGATTGGAAGACGATTGCCGATGACTGGCAACAAATGTCCACGTCTGCGGCAGCCGACGACTTAGAGAGCGATAACGATGAATAATTTCTTCCAGAACGAAGCTGCAACGTCGGGCCCGGTTGAGTGTCTCGGTCAAACATTTCCAAGCGAGCAGGCACGCCGTGAGCACTTCTCAAAGCTGCTGGCCGAGAAGCTAAAAGACCCCTTATTCCGAAAAATAGAAGGTTTTCCACTGGGAACTGACGAAGCTATTCTGGCGATGTCCGACCCGCCGTACTACACCGCGTGCCCGAATCCTTTCATTGAAGAGTTCGTGCGTCACTACGGCAAACCTTACGACCCCAACTCGGGGTATGCCCGTGAACCACTGGCGATTGATGTCCAGGTAGGTAAAACCGACCCGCTGTACAAGGCGCACAGCTATCACACCAAGGTGCCGCATCTGGCCATCGTGCCATCGATCCTGCACTACACGGAACCGGGTGACATTGTTCTTGACGCTTTCGGTGGATCAGGGATGACGGGGGTTGCCGCGCAATGGTGTGGATTGGCACCGGCGACCTATCGGCATGAATTGGAGATGGAGTGGAAAAAACAAGGCAAACCAGCGCCCAAGTGGGGAGCACGGTGTGCTGTTATCAATGATTTATCGCCAGCCGCCACTTTCATTGGTGCCAACTACAACATTCCCTTCGATGTAGAAGCCTTTGCCAAAGCGGGCAAGCAGCTTCTCAAAGACCTGGAACAAGACATTGGCTGGATGTACGAAACCACCCACACTGACGGCAAGACGAAGGGGCGGATTGAGTACACGGTGTGGAGTGAAGTATTCACCTGCCCGCATTGCGCTGGGGAGGTCAATTTCCTTGATGAGGCATTGGATGAGGACACCAAACGGATCCGAGACGACTTTCCTTGTCCGCATTGTGGTGCCGAACTCACCAAAAAGAAGCTCGAAAAGCTCTTCGAAATGACCATCGACCCCATTTCAGGGAACGCGCTCAAAACCGCGAAAAGAGTACCGAGTAGGATCATCTATGTAACCGGTGGCGAAAAGTATGAAAAGAAACTCGACACCTTTGATCGAGAGGTATTGGGCAAAATTGTAGCACTGACTTTCCCTGCCGCCTTGCCAGCAGATCGAATGATGCATGCCCCAGAGGAGCAGCAGAAATGGGGCGACAAATGGCGCGCAGGATCGGCATCGTTTTCTCACGTTCATCAACTTTTTCTCCCGCGTGCCGCGCAAGCGATTGGGAAGCTGTGGGAGAAAGCCAATGCAAACTCAGATCTTCGCATTCGCGCTTTCCTTTTATACATGGTCGAGCAATCGATTCCGGGCTTGTCTGTTTTGAACAGGTACAGGCCGACTGGCTTTTCTCAGGCAAGTCAGTACATGACCGGCGTTTACTACGTCGCCTCGCAGCATTCGGAATGCAGCCCCTGGTACAACTTGGGCGGCAAACTTGATCGCCTTATCAAGGCATTCCGCGATTACAAAGTCGTCGCTGGTAATACGGCGATCACTACCGGCACAGCAGCACACCTTGGACCGCCTGACAGCAGCATTGATTACATCTTTACCGATCCACCTTTCGGCGACAACCTCGCCTATTCCGAGCTGAACTTTGTTGTTGAGGCGTTCCATCGCGTGTTTACACGCCAAGGGCCTGAAGCGGTCATGAGTGACAGCCAGCAAAAGGGCTTGCACGAGTACTACCGGCTGATGAAGTCTTGCTTTGCCGAGTATTACCGCGTGCTCAAACCGGGACGCTGGATGACGGTCGTCTTTTCGAACACCCAGGCTGCTGTTTGGAATGGAATCCGGACGGCTCTGCAGGAGGCTGGTTTCGTCATTGCCAACGTTTCTGCACTCAATAAGGTTCAGGGCAGTTTCAATGCGGTTTCAAATGCCACATCCGTCAAACAGGACTTGGTCATCACGGCCTATAAGCCCAATGGCGGGCTAGAGGCTCGCTTCCTCCAAGCCGGAGGCCGGGTCGACTCTGTGTGGGACTTTGTTCGAACCCATCTGGGGTATCTGCCATCCGTCAAGATGAAAGGAGGGGAACTTGAATTTATTCAGGAGCGCGACCCGCGAATTATCTTTGACCGTATGGTGGCGTGGTTCGTGAAACATGGTTTTCCCGTGCCATTGTCCAGCCAGGAATTTCAGGCCGGTCTCAGCCAGCGTTTTGAGACACGAGATGGGATGATTTTTCTGCCAGACCAGGCAGCCGAGTACGACAAGAAGCGAATGCAGGTCGCAGTTGCTCCACAGATGGAAATGTTTGTTTCGGATGAGCGGAGCGCTATCGATTGGCTGTCAGATTTCTTGAAGAAGCGCCCGTCCACCTATTCTGAGATCACCCCGGAATACATGCCTGTGGTTGGTGCTGCCAAGAAGAAGGGGGAAATCATCCCAGAGCTCATTCGTTTGCTAGACGAAAACTTCATCCAGTTTGACGGAAAAGGTGAAGTCCCAAGCCAGATCCACAGCCTGCTGTCCACCAACTTCAAGGATCTTCGCAGCTTGGAAAAGGATGATCCACGGTTGATGGCAAAGGCCAAAGACCGCTGGTACGTACCGGATCCCAACAAGGCACAGGACTTGGAGAAAAAGCGCGAGAAGGCACTGCTCAAGGAATTCGACGCTTACCGGTCATTCACAGGCCGCAAGCTCAAGGAATTCCGACTTGAGGTGATGCGCGCCGGGTTCAAGAATGCGTGGGGCAGCAAAGACTACAAAACCATCATCGCCATCGCCCAAAAGATTCCAGAAGAGGCTTTGCAAGAGGACGAAAAGCTGTTGCTCTGGTATGACCAAGCGCTGACGCGTTCCGAGGCCGGCGCATAAATGGAACAGAGCCGCGGCCACGCGACAGCACTTGCGGTAGGCGAATGGTGCTGGTACACGCGGCACGCGTCGCCATGCCGGGTCGTGGACCGACAGGATGTCTGGGGAGAAACCAGCTACCGTGTCTGGCTGCCGACCAAGGACGCAGTGGTGCGCGCCCGCGCGTCCGATCTCTCGGCGCTGGCGGCTATTCGTCCAACCGTGGACCAAATTCTGCACATCGCATCGGCAGCCAAATTACAGGATGCCCTTGAAGAAAATCTGCTGCTTGCCCCGATCCAGTCCAGTGTGGTCCCGTTACCGCATCAACTGTATGCGCTGAATCGCGCGATGAGCCGCGACCGCATTCGCTACCTGTTGGCGGATGAGGTGGGGCTGGGCAAGACCATTGAAGCAGGCCTGATTCTCCGCGAACTGAAATTGCGCGGAATGGCGCGACGCATCCTGGTCGTAGCGCCGAAGGGGCTGGTGCGTCAGTGGCAAGCTGAAATGAGGCTGCACTTTGGCGAGAAATTTCAGTTCATTGAGCCATCCGAACTGGCCGCATTCCGGCAATGGCGGAGCGATGAGGAAAACCTCTGGCAACTGCATGATCAGGTGATCTGCTCGCTCGACTCGGTCAAACCACTGGAAGGGCGTCGCGGCTGGAGTTCGGAGCAGTTGGCCACCTACAACCGTGAGCGCTTTGAGGACTTGATCTCGGCGTCGTGGGATTTGGTCATCATTGATGAGTCGCACCGTCTAGGTGGCAGTACCGAGCAAGTGGCCCGCTACAAGCTCGGCGCTGCGCTGGCTGAGGCCGCCCCCTATCTGCTGCTGCTGTCGGCCACGCCGCACCAAGGCAAGACCGACCAATTCCTGCGGCTGATGCAACTAATCGATCGTGAATCGTTTCCAAACGAGGGAAGCGTCACGCAAGATCGCGTTCGACCCTTCGTTATCCGAACTGAAAAACGCGCGTCGATCAATGCCGATGGGCTGCCGCTGTTCAAGCCTCGGGTGACGCGCATGCAAGCGGTCGCGTGGCAATCACGCCATGCAGCGCAGCAACAACTCTACGAGGCGGTCACCGATTACGTTCGGCATGGATACAACCAAGCCATGGCGGCCAAGCAGCGGCACATCGGCTTTCTGATGATATTGATGCAGCGGCTGGTGACGTCCAGCACGGCAGCCATTCGCACCACGCTGGAGAGGCGCTTTGCTGTGCTGACTGACGCGGGCACGGCGCCTCAACCTCAGGCATCGCTGTTTGAGAACACGGATGAGGATGACTGGGCCGAAATGGATGGCCAATCACAGGCTGATCTGGCCGTGCAGGCGCGCCCTGGATTCGCAAAAGCACTCGCGCAGGAGACTGCCGAGGTCGAAATGCTGCTCAGTCTTGCGCGGCAAACCGAAGCTGCAGGTTCCGATGCCAAGGCAGAGGCATTGCTGGAGCTGATTTACAAACTTCAACAAGAAGAAAACGACCCTGAGCTCAAGGTTCTGGTGTTCACTGAATTCGTACCCACCCAGGCGATGTTGGCGGGGTTACTGGAGAGTCGCGGCTTCTCGGTCGCGCTGCTCAACGGCGGCATGGACCTGGATGCGCGAACCAAGGCGCAGCAGGCCTTTGCGGGCGGAATCCGCATATTGGTTTCCACTGATGCGGGTGGCGAAGGCCTGAACCTGCAGTTCTGCCACGTCATCGTCAACTTCGACATGCCATGGAACCCCATGCGGATTGAGCAGCGCATCGGCCGTGTCGACCGGATCGGCCAGCACCATGTGGTACGTGCTATCAATTTCGTGCTTGAAGAGACCGTGGAACATCGCGTGCGGCAAGTACTTGAGCAGAAGCTTGAGGTCATTGCGCAGGAGTTTGGCGTCGACAAAGCTTCGGATGTGATGGATTCAGTGGAGGCAGACCCCATTTTCGACGAGCTATTCGTCCATGGGCTTCAACATCCGGAATCCATCGAGAAGGAATGCGATGCGGTGATATCGCAGGTTCGAGAAAAGATTGTGGACACCAAGAAGAGCAGTTCCCTTTTGAGCGATGGTCACACACTGGACGCCAACGACGCGCGCAAATGGCGCGACCATCCGGCGCAGTTTTGGCTTGAGCGAGCCATCACCAGCGGCCTTCCGGCGTTGGGAGGGTCCGCCGCCAAGATGACTGGTGACGATGCAAACGCGTGGCGCGTGACCTGGGCAGATGGCAGCGAATCGTCGAGGGTTTGCTTTGATGCTCGAACGGCTGAGCAGAATCCCGAACTGGATTGGGTCACTTTAGAGGATCCTCGCGCCCGTACCGTCATCAACGCTTTGCCGCGCTGCGTGGCGGGTCAACCCCTGCCTGTCGTGCGGATCATCGGTCTGCCGGACACGATTCAGGGCGTTTGGTCACTTTGGGAGATCAGCCTCTCAGCCGAGGGATTCAGTAGAAAACGCTTCATTCCGGTCTTTGCGACGGATGATGGGCGCACCTTTGTGCCGACGGCCAAACGGATCTGGGACCTGCTATTGACTGAACAAGTGGAAGTCCGAGAGTCGAGTGTTGTTGCTGACGCCACCCGGTGGTTTGAGTCGTCGCACGCTGCAGCCATCAGCCAAGGAGAACGACTGTTTTCCGACCTGCTGAAAGAGAATCGAACGCGATTGAAAGAAGAGCGTGAGCGCGCCCAGTACGCCTACGACGCGCGCTACCAGGCGATTGGTCGGATTGGACTACCGGCGGTGCGCGCCCATCGCCGCAAACGACTGGAAGCCGAACATCAAGCGCGGTTGGCAACTCTGGATGACGCAGATGCCTGTGTTCCAGACTTGAATGCAGTCATGATGCTGCGCATTGGTGGTGCCACGCATCCCAGGGGCAATGCCGCGTGAGCCTCTGGATTGATCGAATACTCGGCGAGTTCCCTGCTGACCTTTCACGCTTCTGGGTGGTAGCGGATCCGGATGACGTTCTCTTAGATGAGCAAATTCTGGCGGTACTGCGCGAACGCGGCTTCGAGGTTCTGCCCTTTGAGGATTCGGTGGCATTCCGCGCCGAATATGAGGAACGCTACCGTGAGGCATGGGACCGTGGCGAAGCTGGGCCAGCAAATGCACTGGTGCTGCACTTGCGAGCATCAGTCACTGACGCATTGCCCTGGGATTACCGCCGTCAGGCACGTGCTGTCCGGCTCAGCCTAGCGGATCTGTTTCCAAAGCTCAGCCACACTGTGGTGCGCCAGATTGACGCTGTCCATCTGGAGTCTCTATTTGCGGCGCAGTCCAAATATGCCGCTCAGTCACTCGGGGAAGCTGCAACCAAAGAGTTCGTGCTGACCCATATCTTCCGGATTGGCGCACACCTGCTTTCCCGTCCAGAAGATTTGTGGCGGGAGCTGCTGCGCCTGCATTACCGTGACGCTGGCTTGCC
Organism: Betaproteobacteria bacterium; assembly: GCA_031362885.1. GTDB lineage: Bacteria > Pseudomonadota > Gammaproteobacteria > Burkholderiales > JACQAP01 > JACQAP01. The sequence goes on along the minus strand of JANLTJ010000034.1, from coordinate 17,201 downwards.
CCCCGTCCTGGCTACCTACGTTGCGCACATCTTAGGCAGCATCGACGCATTCAAGGGCTTGCCGATTGCCGAGTTGTTTGCCTCCAAGAGCGCAATGCTTCGTGTGTTGCAGGACGCCTGGTACCGGTATCTGGATCGGCTTGGCGTGATCGGCACACGAATCGGGGAGCCCTTGCCAGCCGACTACACGGCCAAAGTCGAGGTCCCTTTTGATCATCCCGATGTGCTGGCTATTGTCGATTCAATGTTCCTGGACGGAACGCTGCACCCACTTGCGGTTCAAGGGACACCGGTCGGAATTCCCGATTGGGCGAAGGTAGGCATCATCCAAGACCCAGCGGCATTGCGCAATTTGGTTCTCGACGGCGTCAAGAATCTTCTGGAAACCACACCGACGCTGGATTCATCACATCGTGACTGGACGCAGTATGCACGGCGCTTCGGCGAGATCCTTTCTCGGTATCACGCGCTCGACACGACTCGCGCGAATGGTATCCGAGACAACATCATCGAAGTCCAGCGGCTGGCCGACGAGAGGATTCAAACATGGGTGTCGAAGCACTATGCCGATCTGCCGTCACTGCCTGTGGCGAAGGGCCCGGTTATGGTCCATCACATTTCCCGATTCCTCTCAACCCGGCGCAGCGCGGGCGAATCCAGAATCGCGTTACTCGTCTTTGATGGATTGTCGTTTGACCAGTGGATTCAGGTGCGCGAGCACGTCACCAAGAAGACGCCACGTCTTGGTTTTGAGGAAAACGGGTGCTTTGCTTGGCTCCCTACGACCACGTCGGTTTCTAGGCAGGCGCTATTTTCAGGCCTGAAGCCTAGAGAGTTTTCAGAGTCGATAGAAACGACCGCCCAGGAACCGGCACAGTGGTTGCGCGCGTGGCAAGACCACGGCTTGCGGCCCAATGAGGTGATTTACCGGAAAGGTATCAAGCGGGTGGATCAACTCGATGAGTTGGAAGCCAATTTCAGCAATCCAGCTGTCAGGGTGGCTGGCATAGTGGTCGACACGGTGGACGAGATTGTGCACGGCGCTGTCTTGGGTAAGCGTGGAATTGCAAGTCAGATTGATAGTTGGTGCGAGACCGGCTTCGTAGATCGCTTATTCACGTCGTTGCTCGATAGAGGATTCTGCGTTTATGTGACGGCTGATCACGGCAACGTTGAAGCGGTGGGGGTGGGTCGCCCCAATCAAGGCGTCATTGCGGAGACGCGCGGTGAACGCGTACGGGTCTATCGCAGCGAAGCATTAATCGCGGAGTCTGCAAACGCGTACCCCGAAACAATCACGCTTGATATCCCTGGACTACCGGCGAACTTCATGCCCCTATTTGCAGGAGGTCGCACAGCGTTTGTGCCTATCGGCGAGCAGCTTGTCGTCCATGGCGGCATGTCCGTGGAAGAACTGATCGTGCCATTCGTTAAAGTCAGTTACGTGAATTAAGTAGGATGAATTCAACAATCCATCAAATAGGATTTGACCGCTTTATTCAGCTTGAATGGGCTACGAGCGCGCTAAGAGTACGTGCTGGAACAGACTGTGTTGAAGCGTTAATTGGGCTTCTCGATGTCGCTGGTCTCAGTGTAGCCGCCAAAAAGAAAACACGCACAGTCTTAAACCGACTGTGGCTCGATCCGCGTCCTACGCTTGTAGAATTTGCCGATCGCGGTGCGGCGCTCCTCAAGGCACACCCCGGAACCTCCGTTGCGGCATTAAGCTGGGGGATGGCGATCGCCACGTATCCATTTTTTGGAAGGGTGGCTGAACTTGTAGGCCGTTTATCCGCTTTGCAGGGCGACTGCACATCGGCAGAGGTTCACCGACGAATGAGCGAAACGTATGGCGAACGCGAGGGTACGTATCGCATGACAAATATGGTCCTGCAATCCCAGGCCAATTGGGGAGCCATAGAGCGAGTGGATAAAGGAAAACGACTGGTTCGGATGACATCGATGTCACTGACAAACGAGCAGCTCGTAGCGTGGCTCATTGAAGCGGTGCTTCGATACGCCAACAAACCGGTTTCCGTGTCGGCGCTTAAGGCGATGGCGGTAATCTATCCTTTCGTGCTCGACCTGCCGCTGGCTTACATCGTTTCAAACAGCCCCGCCCTGGAGCTTCGGTCGGAAGGATCGAACAGCCAGTTCGTCTCCTTGCGCGCGATTAATTTAGGCTTGTAACAGGGCACCTGGACAGCACCGAACGCGCCTGTTCGTCAAATTGGAAAAATTTTCGAAACGCCGCAGAGCCGACGTTAGCGAATGACGACTTCCAAATTTTCGCTACGTCGGCTTAGTGCGGTTAATGGCTTGTTGCATCGCATAATGCTATTCACACTATGGGTATGCGACTTCTAGCTTCGCTTAGCGCGCGTAAATTCCCCTTTCTTGAGGCGGCCCCATAGACGGCATAGAAGAACACGGGGACAGCAAGGGTTTTAACATCGAATTCGATTTTGTCCCGGTCGGCTGATTCCCGCCACCGCATCATTTATACTGACCCCATGCACAAAGAATTACCGCTTGCTAGGCCAACGCCGTTTACCCTGCCTCACCTCTATGCCTTGTCCATTGATACCAGCATACAGGCAGGCTTTCCCTCGCCCGCCGAGGATCATTGCGCCAAGCGCATCGACGTATTAGAAAAGCTGATCCGCCACCCGCAGGCCACTTACCAGATGCGCGTGCGGGGCGATTCCATGCGCGATGAAGGTATTTTCGACGGCGATATTATTTTGATCGATCGCGCCATTACCCCGCGCAACGGGCATATCGTGGTGGCCGAGATTGACGGTGAATTTCTTGTTAAAAAGTTCGTGTTGCGCCAGGGTCGTATGAAACTCAAAGCCGGTAATCCGACGTTTGCCGACATCATCCCCAAAGACGGCCAAATCGTGACCATCTGGGGCGTGGTGCTCACCGCGTTCAAGCAATTTCAGATTTGAGGCGCTTTCATGTACGCGCTTGTCGATGCGAACAATTTTTATGTCTCTTGCGAGCGGGTATTTCGGCCCAGCCTGAACGGCAAGCCCGTCATCGTCCTGTCGAATAACGACGGTTGCGCCATCGCGCGCAGTAACGAAGCCAAAGCCTTGGGCGTCAAAATGGGGCACCCGTGGTTTCAAATTCGCCACCTAGAGGAATCCCACGGCCTTGTAGCGCTGTCCGCTAACTTCGAGTTATACGGCGATATCAGCGAGCGCGTGGCGAGCCTGGTCGAGGGCTATGGGTCGGCGCAAGAGATTTACTCGATCGATGAAAGTTTTGTCGATCTGAGCGGCGTGCGCGGCGATCTGGCGGAACGCGGCCGCAAGCTCAGGGCGCGCATTCTGCAATGGGTGGGCATTCCGTGCGGGATTGGCATCGGACGCACGAAAACCCTAGCCAAACTCGCCAACCACATCGCCAAAACCGCCGAACGCAAGCCGGGCAGCTACCCGCCCGAACTGGCGCAAGTGTGCAACCTGGCCGCCTTACCGGAAACCGAAGTCCAGCAACTCATGGCTCGAACGGAAGTTGGAGAAGTGTGGGGGATCGGCGCGCGCATCGCCGCCCAGCTCAAGGCGCAAGGCGTACACAGCGTCGCGGAATTGATCAAACTCGACCCAGCCATGGTGCGCCGCCGCTGGTCAGTCACCGGTGAACGAACAGTGCGTGAGTTACAAGGAACACCCTGTATTGCGCTGGAAGAAGTCGCGCCCGATAAACAAGAGATTGCCACCACCCGTTCCTTCGGGCACCCCATTACTGAATTAAACGACTTGCGCGAAGCCGTGACCGAGTTCGCTACCCGCGCCGCGCAAAAGTTGCGCAGTCAAGGCAGTACCTGCGCGCAGGTGTTGTGCTTCATCCGCACCAGCCCGTTCCGGCCGGACAAGCAATACGGACGCTCGGTGATCGTTCCCCTCATGCGCCCGAGCGCCGATACCCGTGCGTTGCTGTTCGCTGCGCTGTCAGGGCTGGACGCCATCTACCGCCCCGGTTATCGGTACGCCAAGGCAGGCGTGATGTTGCTGGAATTACAGGCCGATACTATTATCCAGGGCGAACTGGATTTACAGCCGCATGGCACAGGTGAGGATGTGAATTTTAGCCGCAGCGCTTCGCAAGCCTTGATGTCGACGCTCGACGGCTTGAATGATCGTTACGGCCGGGGCACCGTGCAACTGGCCAGCGCCGGATTGAGCGGCGACCGGCGCGTATGGAGCATGAAGCAAGATCGCCGCACCCCACGCTATACCACACGCTGGGATGAAATGCCGATCGCCAGAGCCTAGGCCGTGTGTACCAATTTCGACTCGCCGCAACCCGAACTTTTCAGGATCGATCTCAACTGGCCGATTCCGACGTTTAACTATGCAACGGCGCAATATCCCGGCTACCTCGCGCCGATTCGATTGCGCGACCATGAATCGGACGAAGTGGTGTTGCGCGAAGCCATGTTTGGCCTGGTGCCGTTCTGGAGTAAAGACGACAAGGCCAGCCGCAAAACTTATAACGCCCGAAGTGAAACCGTTGGAAGCAAACCGAGTTACCGGGAACCCTGGAAAAAGCGCCGCTATGCCCTGGTGCCGATGGCCGCATTTTATGAACCCGATTACGAAACCGGGAAAGCGGTGCGCTGGAAAATAGAACGCCACGATAAGCGCGCTTTCACAGTTGCCGCCATTTGGGACTATTGGAAGCGACCTACGGGCGAAGGCTTGCACAGCTTTTCCATGCTCACGATTAACGCCAACGATCATCCGGTGATGGGACGGTTTCACCGGCCTGACGATGAAAAGCGTTCGTTGATCATAGTGCCGCCCGAACGAAGGGACGAATGGCTGCACGCAACGCCGGAACACGCCAACCGTATTTTATTGCCGATGCCTGCAGAAGAATTCACTGCGGGTCCCGCCCCAATCAAATCACCGCCCAAGACGGTTTGAGGAACCACAGTGATTTTATCGGCCTGTAAAAAACCACTAACCCAGTTTCAAGAATTGTTCTGCCTGCAATTCATCAAATCAGACAATGCGAGTGATGCTTACCGAGCCGTAAGTCCGAACAGCAGACACTGGACCCATAACGCGCTCTGGGTCACGGCATCCAAGATAAGGGCACGACCTAATGTTGATCTAAGGATTTCCCAATTGCGGGCAGGCATGGCGACGCGTGCGATGACAAGCACTTTAGAGCTGGGCGATGAACTGAACCGGATAATAGAACTCGCCAGGCGGGAAAATCAATGCGGCGTGGCGGTGAGCGATCATGGCCAAGGCGAAGCTGTTCGGCTTCCTCGACCACAACAACGAACCGCGCAAAGGACCGCTTGACGACCTGGACCCTGATCAACTCAGACTTATTCATGAGCTCGTCGCCGCAACTATTGCCAGCAGCGAGCAACCTGAACACTCAGACACTGATGAGAATGTCCATTAGCGGGCAAGCGACGCACTCCATTGATGGGCAGTGCCACACGATTTAGTCAGCCAGGAATGGCAAGTAAAATCAAGCTGACAACGCGCTCGGATGCGCGGGATAAAACCAGTGCAAGCATGCTCTTGGTTCGTCTTCAGAATTATGCACTTGGTCTTCTCAAAAAGCCCATGGATGCCTCGCAGGTTTCGGCGGCTCAAATCCTACTTCGCGAGGAATCCAGCACCGGCTTTAAGGGCGGGGAAAGATTGTGCGAATTCCAAAAAAGATAAGGAATTCCGTTAAGTGGATCCATCCTAGTGTTATTGCACCGCTATTTCAGTCCCGCTGACAGTTTACGTGCCGTCGTGTGGGTAATAGATTGATTCGAGACGTGCCCGGCAAAGGCTGGGTGCGATTTACCTGTAGGCGGCTGCCTCATACCCACCCTGGAGCGGAGTAGGCCAGGATGGGCAAAGGATCGGGTTGACTTAACTAGAACAGATAAGCTTTAATTGTCGTAGGCTAGATTCGATCATACAAACCGTGTCAGACTGCACTCAGCCTTGACCGATTGAAATCGGGTCAATAAGCAGACGTTCGCATGTGTCTGCGTTTCCCCATCACAGCACTCTGTAACAATATCTCACTCCGGAAATAATGAAGACAATGAAAAAAACGCTCTTCGCCCTCTCGGGCTTTCTTTTCATAACACTTGCCGCACAGGCGCAAGAAGACGGCGCCAACCTCGCCAAACTGGCTGGCGAAGCGCTCGCCAGTTACCACATTGACCCAACTGCCAATGCTGCCAAATTGGACCAGGCCAAACAAAAAATTGACCAAGCACTGCAACTGGCTGATGCTCAAGCGGTTGCGTCTGCTTGGATCACCAAAGGCGACATTTACAACACCCTACTCCAAAGAGATATGGCTAAGCTCCTGATCCCGGGCAACGAGAAAGCGCCACTAAACGGCGACAACGACGCGCTGGCCGCTTTCGACGGTTATAAAAAAGGCTTTGAAACACCGACTACCAAGAAACACGAAAAAAGTGATGCCCTCAAAGGCATCTCGGCGGTGCAAGCGCATTTGGTCAATATTGGCCTGGCCAAATATGAGACGCAGGAGTACGAAAAAGCCTTTTTGTCTTTTCAAGCATCTTTACAAGCACACGACATATTAAAAGCCAACAGTCAAAAAAGTGTGCTCGAAGACCCCGAACAGTATGACAATCAGATGTATATCACGGCGATTTCTGCTCATCAGGCTAAACGCAACGCCGATGCGATGAAGTACTACAGCGATCTTTACAGCAAAGGAAACGCCAAGGCGGCTGTTTATGAAGGTCTTTACGCTGTGAAATTGGAATCAGGCGACGAAGCGAGCGCAACAAAAATCTTGGAAGAGGGCCGTGCAAAATACCCGGACGATTCAGGATTGCGGTTTTCGGAAATCAACGCTTTTTTGAAAAAAGGCAGACTCAACGAACTCACCGACCGCCTCAAACAGGCCATCACGACAGAACCAACCAACATCTCCCTGTATGTAACGCTTGGCAACGTTTATGACAACCTGTATCAGACCATGTCAAAGGAGCAGAACGATGCCAAGGCAGCCGAATACTTCGATGAGGCAAAAAAATTCTACATACAGGCAGCGCAAAGGGATCCGAGCAACGTAGATGCCAACTACTCCCTCGGTGCGCTTTACTACAACAAGGCCGCTGCGCGCACCCAAGAAATGAACGCCTTGTCGGAGGACTTTTCCAGCGCCGGCATAAAGAAAATGGAGACCTTAAAAAACGAGGTAATGGGAGTGTTTGACCAAGCCCTGCCGCATTTTCAAAAAGCGGAAAGCCTTGACCCGAACGACCTGAATACACTCATTGCGTTACAAGAAATTTACGCCCGCAAAGTAGATGATGCTTTGTCTTTAGAATTCAAAAATCGCATTGATACGGTGCGAAACGGCCGGAAAAACACACCTTCTTATTTTAAGAAGTAAATTGCTTTTTTTTGGAGTACAGGTAGGATAAAGGCGGTTTTGATCCGCGTCGATCTCAGCCCCACGGGCGGCAGCTACCTCGAACATTGAGCGTCCGTTGAGTAGCTCGTCGCCCGGCAGTTTTGGGTTGAACCCGGGGGTTAAAGGGCACGTAATTCAAATTGCTCGGGCGTTGTTTTTCAGGTCAAACCTCGGTCAGGACACTTTAATGCAAGCCCGGCGCGACCGATCCGCGGGCACGCTGCGATTGAAGCGATCGAGAAAGCATAATTGGAAGGGCGTGAGATGATCGCAATGTGGATTCGTAGTATTGTTGGGGTATTAGCACTGTGCTGGGGCGCGTCTGGTTCAGCCGCTGATTTGCCGACGGCAGATCCCGAGAGTTTTGGATTTTCCGCCGAGCGTCTTGCGCGCATTAAGCCCGTCATTCAAGGTGAGATCGACACGAAGCAATATCCGGGCGCAGTCATGCTCGTCGCCCGCCAAGGCAAGATCATCTACTTCGACAGCGTCGGACAGCTTGACGCAGCGAACGGCAAGCCGATGCCAAAGGATGCGATCTTCAGACTCTATTCGATGACCAAACCGTACACGTCGGTCGCCATCATGATGCTAATGGAAGAAGGCAAGCTCCGTATTTCCGATCCCGTATCCAAATTCATTCCCGCGTTGGTCAATTTGCAAGTCAGCGTAGAGCGGCGTGATCCTCAGAACGGCGCGATCAAATACGTCAACGTACCCAACGACCGAGAGGTCACCATTCAGGATTTACTCCGGCACACATCGGGATTGGTTTATCCAGGTTTCACGGCGCACCCGAGGGTCAAAGAGCTGTACACGAATGAAAAAGTCGACTGGAAAGACGTAACGCCGGCCGAGCAGATCGAGCGCTTGGCCAAAGTGCCTCTGGCCCACCAACCTGGGACGACTTTTGAGTACGGCCTATCGACTGACGTACTTGGCCGCATCGTGGAAGCCATTTCAGGCCTGCCGCTGAGCCAATTCTTGCAACAGCGATTGTTCGCGCCACTCGGGATGAAGGATTCGGCGTTCATCGTGCCGCAAGACAAAGTGGGCCGCCTGGCCCAACCCTTTGCCACGGATGCCGCGACCAATACGCCGATAAACCTGCTTGATGTTACCGTGGCGCAGAAAAACGATGCGGGTGGCGCCGGCAGTGTGGGTACCGCGTCGGATTACGCCCGCTTTCTGCAGATGCTGCTGAACGGCGGCGAACTCGACGGCGTGCGGCTTCTCAGTTCGACCACCGTGCGGTATATGACCGCCGATCATCTCGGCCCGGACACAAAATTCTCAGGTGTGACAACCCTGCCGGGGGGAACCGGATTCGGATTGGGTTTCGCCGTCAGGAACGAGACCTGCCGCTTCGAAGTCACTGGAAGTGCCGCCGAATATTACTGGGCGGGTGCGGCAGGCACGGGCTTCTACGTGGATCCGAAGGAGGCAATCATTGTCGTGTGGATGACCCAAGCGCAATTCGGGATGCCACGGCGCTTTGACCGCTACCTATTTAAGCAGATGGTGTATCAGGCGGTTGTGAAGTAATTGGACGGCACTGATCTTCGCAAGTGGAGATTCGTTTATTCCTGTCCTTCCGTACCCCCGAACGGCACTGCGCACGCGAGCAACTGGGCGAGGGCGAGATCTGTTACTGGCAGATACAGCGGATCGACGCGTGACGCCTTAACAGGCACCTCGCCGTCAGCCACTGACGGTTTTCGCTTTCGCTTTTCTGCCGGGGGAGGCGGGTGGGGTATAACCGGATAGTCGGCACAGAACGCCTTCGGTCGGTTTGCCGTGTTGATAGCGAATCGATCGGCAGACAATAACATCGCCTTTAGCGGACAGGTCGTCTACCGTGGCGCGTACTTTGGCAACCGGTAGGCCAATCGCCGCCGCGATTTCCGTATCGAGTTGTTCGCCATGATGCTTGAGGTGTTGGAGGATGCGTTCCATGAATGGGATTCCTTAGAAAAAAAACGCACGGCATTCGAATTTGAAGACGGCACGATAGGCCGCGGATTATACGCCAATTCACGGTAAATTCGTTTTAGCCAATTTATGCAGCAGCGGCATGATGGGTTGAGTTCTTTGTCTTCTGCAGGTAGTCGAAGACGAGGCGTGTTTTGGCGGCAAGTTTGCGGGTCATTGAGGCGATTGATTCGTTGGGTTTAGCATGCAGGTTGAGCAGGCTGAGGGCGAAGCGGCGCAAACGCGAAGTATTTTCGGGGACGTAGCCATTGCGGAGGGGCTGGCCTAGGGCCATGGGGCAGCGGCTTTCGTCGCAGGTCTGGTCGAGCACGTAGTGACAGCTATTCTCGATGGCCCAGTGACCGCGGTTGATCCGCAGCAGTTGGGCGGGGCTGGCTTGGGCGGCGGTGCGGCTGGTCACGCCCAGGGCCACTTCAATGCTTTGACGGCCTGACTTTTTGTGGATGACCGCGCGCTCGATCAAGAAGACTGGGGCGACGTGGGGGAACTCGAGGCAGTCGTTAAGCTCACTGGAGCACCAGATGTGGCATCAATACAACGATTGCCACTAGCGCCGTGTCTCGATGCGACCGTGGCACGGCGTTACATACCTTTCTCAGATCGTTCGGGATGAATTCATCCGATCGGTCCTTCTTATCTGCCGTATAGCTTCAGCCGCCCCAGTTGGCCATAGCGCTAGACGGACCGTACTGAGATTGGGGGACCCCCCCTACTCTAAATTGCGAGCACAAAAATTTGCACTAAGGCGCGGTCTGTAGACGAAAAGCCATAGACTATTACATCCCCATCCCATGTTATTGATTACATTAGGATATAGATTAGTGGTTTCCACGGCCATCCTGTTGCTTACGTCGTGCGGCATAGGCAACAAGCGCATCGGCGTGGCTGTGATGTGCCATGGCTGCCCAGTGGTATGCATCTGCCAACGCCCGAATTTCATTGCATTCACGTTGATCGAGTGACCGCAGGTCAGGTGCGTGCGGCTCCACGTCCAGCAATACGCATGCCGCGAGGTGCAAGCCCTGGAACTGTTGCCGCTCGATCGACGTTTTCAGGCAATCGACCCGCTCGCCTTCCCACGCTGCCAGCGCTAAAGTGAATGGGCTTATGGTGTTGCATCCAACCGCGCGCAGGTGATATAGCGCAATGGGCAAGACATCGGTGGTTAGATGATTCATCGTTTGGGGTCGGTTCATGTGTAATCTCCTTCATAGGTTGTAAGGGGTTGTAGGGGTTGTAAGGGTTTTTCCTGCTACGCGGGAAAGAAGGGATAAATTGAGCTACGTACCGGAAAAGTGGTAGCAACCATTACAACTCCTACAGTTTTTCATCGAAGTTCTTCGAGTGGAAATCTTCCGAAACGCGGATTCCCGCCCAAATAACGCCGCCGGAAACGCGCTTGGTGAACCCGCGTTCATCTAGCCGACGACCAAACATCGTTTGCGACTCGTATCGCTCACCGTTGTCCTCGCACCAAGCCTTACAAGCGCGATAGAGGAAGGTCGCCTTAATCTCGGCCTGCGGGTGCAGTACGCACGCCTCCTTAATGAATCGCGCGATTACGTCCATCTCAGCGCGGTAAAGCTCAGTCGCCGCGATTACCCTAGCAGGCGCTCTAAGTCCTCCCTTCTGCCAGTCCAAGCAACCTTCCACGGCCCAAGCGAGAATGCCCGGCAACTCGGCTTTCAGTTTTTCCACCAACTTGGGATCGCGTTCGTTCTCTGGGATGGTCACGTTGAACGGTATCAAGCGGATGCGCCGCCAAATCGCATAATCGGTGCCGCGCACATTCGGCTTGTGATTCGTCGCGAGCCATAACTTGAACTGCGGCTCAAACTCGAAAAAGTCCGCGAACATAAAGCGAGCTTTCATCGCATCGCCGCCGGTCATTTGCTTGATTAGGCTTTCATGCAGTCGGCGTCCTTCTCCACTTTCCACTGTCGCCACCATCCGCGCGCCGCGTAGATCGGCAAGCTCGGTCGGATGACGGCCGCCCGTCTTAGCAAGCAACAAGTCCGGCGCGGCTGTCTTCGCGTAGTCGCCCAGCAGCGTTTGCAGCGTTGTAACCAGCACGCTTTTTCCATTAGCGCCGCCACCAGACAACAGGAAAATCACTTGCGCGCTAATATCGGCGGTCAACGTGTAGCCCGCCGCGTGCTTCATGAAGCCAATCAACTCTTGGTCGCCGGCAAAGATGCGATCGAGAAACGCCAGCCAGCGCGGCGCAGTGGCGTTCTTGTCGTAAGCGACAGGCGCAACGCGGGTCAGCAGATCGGATTGACGATGTGGCCGCAAATCGCCGCTGCGTAAATCAAGCGTGCCATTTGCGCAGTTGAATAGCCACGGGTCGCAATCCAGGTCGCCCGGCTTCGCGTTTCGGTAGACCCGCACCAGCGATAACGCTGCCTCAATCTTTGATCGCTGCTCGCACTTAATCGCGAATTCGGAGAGCGCTTGCCCCAGCAGTAATTTCTTTTCGCGTTTGTCCTTGTCGGCAATCTCGCTTGCCTTTGCCAATATTTCCGCCGCCTCTGAAGCCACACTACGCGACAAGCGCGAGGCAATAGCCAGCGCGCCGTCCGCATCGCGATTCCAATGCGTCCCGGCCCAGATGTGAAAGCCAATATCCGACACGTGTAGCAGCGAGTTGCCATGCACTTGCACTAGCCGCCAAGCGTTGCGCATGTCACTCATAAGACCCAGCGCCCGAGGTTCTTGCACCTTACCTGGAAGTGGTTTCGGTTCAGGCATATCCGCTGCGGGCGCATACCGGCCCACACTCGCGGCGATCTTTCGCACTTCGTCATCACCCAGCGGCGGCGCGCAGCGCATCGAATTTTCCACGAGTAGCGCCGACAGAATCGCGTCCACGGACATATTCCGGCGCCGCATCGATCCAGCCAAGGAAGTCAGATGACCGTTGCGCCCGCCTTCGAGGATCGCGCCGGCGGTATTTTCGCCGTTCGCCCGCTGACCAGGCGGCAGCGCCAACCATTCGGGCGCATTCGCCGGCGCCGTCGTCCAGGGCTCAGTCTCATCAAGCCACACGTACTTTTGCCCGGATGCATGAACCGATGGCTCAACGCAAATATAAGAACCGGCGCCATGTTTTAAATCGATACCCAACGCCAGCTTGCCAGGGTATTTCGTGCCGTTTCGCGAACGAAATAGGTAATGACTTCCGCCACCGCCGGTTTTTGCAAAACAAGTATCGGGCAGCGGGTGCGGTAACAAGTCGATGTCGCCGCCGTTGCGCGGATCGATGTCAACAGCCACAAGCCCGTCCAAAACTAGACCGATGTTGGCGGCGGGCCACTTTGTCCACCACTGGCGAAGCGTCGTTTCATCGGAGCTGCCATCGTGGGCGCCATGCTCAACCAGCGGAATTTTGCCGTTTGCCGGAAGGACTTTGTACCCGGCGGCGGCGTAGGCGAGAGCAAAATCAAGCGGTGTGTTCAGAGTCATTCTCAGCCTCCGCTCTTACTAGCTCGATTTGCGCATATTCGACGCGATCGATTGCGTCATCCAACTGGGTCAGCAAAGTTCTCAGGCGCAATCTCGTTAGGAAATCTTCCCGATCCTCATAACTCTCGATCACGGCCACTGCGGCAGTCAGTGTCTCCTCGATACACCAAAGCTCGTGCGGCGTCATAGCAGACCCCCGTTACGCTCCCGGCGCACATAACAATCACGCGCCGCATGAATGACGTCAAGGTCTGCAATCGCCGCTTGAACTCCCGTTCGCTGTTCCTCAGCGTGCGCCAGCGCGTGAGGGATTGCGGACCCGATCGGCGCCCAGCAGGTCAGGCAAAATCTCCTGAATTGAATACCGCCGCTGTTGCAGTCGATCCGCACCAGGGCCACGCGCTCGTGGGCGCATGCGATATAATTGAAATTCCAAAGAGTTATTTGATATGCACCCGGCCCGCGCTCCAGCGCCGCCGGGTCTTTTTTTGTAATCATGGCGCAACCTCGCCGGCAGCAATAAACCCAATGATCCCGGATTTTCGATACCGCACGTTGCGCCCGATCTTCACATACGGAAGCGGGTAGCGCTTAGTGGATCGCCACACTTCGAGAGTTTGAGGTGAAACGTCGAGCAGCTTTGCTGCTTCTGGCGTTGTCAAAAGCGGGTCTTGCTCAGCGGGGTTGTTTATCATGCTTTTCTCCATAAAACCGCGTCAATTGCGGTATGGAGTGAGCATAAAAACAATGGCTGCGTTATACCATTGGCACGTTTCCGCATTTGTCGACAAATGCGGAGAAAAAGATTATTGGACGGCCTTGGTGATGACGTCCAAGTGCTCAGAGAACTGCTCGAAGGGCGTGCTTTTCTTCCGCCTCTTGTCATCGATCCATTGCAGCACCAATCCCCTCTTGGCGTTTAGAACCACGTCGTAAACCACGCCTGCGGCTTCCAGCGCCTGGAGCACCAGTTTCGGGGCGAGATCTTTGTTGCCTGCCCGGATCGCCATGGCCTCGCGATACAGTCGATTGCGTCCGCGCTTGCTGGCGGCGAACTCTATCCCACTGCGGGTGTATGGCAATGCCAGAATCTCCCGGCGCACGTTATCTGCGTCGCCAAGTACAGCAAGCGCTATTCGCCGATCATCCCCCTTCACGATAGTGTTTTTCGCCTGGGCGACGAGGCCGCGCAGACGGTCGATGCGAATCTCAACATACGGGTCACTACAATCCGCTGCATTCATAAATGTTTCGTGACTCTGAATCCGAGCTTCCGGCGCGCCCTTATCCAGCAGCTTGCAAATCTCCTCGAAATCGCCTTCGCTCTCTTTTTCAAGATTGACGTGAACATCGTCCCGCGTAAACACGCCGTCGAATACCTTCCGGCGCCCTACACTCATTTAGCGCCACGCAGCTTCACCACTGGCGCCGCTGTCTTCTTCACACCTGCGGCTTGAAGCATTGCGGTCGTCGCCGTGTTCAGTGATGCGCGCACGGGATCCAAACTCAGGCGCGCATAGATCATCGTTGCATCGGCGCTCTTGTGGCCAAGACTCTTGCCGATGATTGCCAGCGATGCGCCGCTAATCGCCTGCCAGCTTCCGAGAGAACGGCGTAAATCATGAATCCGCAAGTCCGCAACCTGGGCGCGTTCGAGCAGCGCACGCCAGCGCTTCTTGGGCGGGGTTAAATAGCCCGTCGCGGAATGCGCGGGGAACACGTAGCCGTTATCCTGCGGATCGCGCTCGCGCAGAATCTCGACGGCCTCGGGCACCAAGGCGACCACCTGCGGGTCATCGTTCTTGGTCTGCGGAATGCGCCAAGTTGCGGACTCAAGGTCGACATCCTGCCAGCGCATCGCGAGAACGTTCGTGCGCCGTGCGCCGGTCAGCAATGACAGTAAAACGAAGTGCTTAAAATCGACGGAGGTGTCTGCGGCCAGCGCGGTGAAGAAGCGCGGCAGTTCACCGGCTTGAATGAAGCGATCGCGCTTCGCCTCTTTGAACGGCTTGATGCCGTCTGTTGGGTTGCTGCCTGTGTAACCCGCTTCGCTTGCTCGGTTGTAGATGCTGCTGAGTAGCTCGACCACGCGGTTCGCCATGGTTGCGTGCGTCTTGCCTATGCCGGCGTGCATCGCTCGAACAGCAGCGTTGTCGATGGCGTCAAGCTTGCGGTTCGACCAGTCAAAACCGGCGTTGTGCTTCGTCCGCTTGCGACCGTGCCGCTTCGCCGGCGCGTCGGGCAGGGTACCTAAACAGCGCTCCCACAAGGCGTGAATTTCATCGGCGCTCTTGATGCCGCGGGGGATGACGTGCAACACGCGGTATTGCTCATACGCTTCGCCCAGCGTCTGCTTCTGGCGTTCCGCACGCTTGGCCTTGGCAGGGTTGATACCCTTCGCGAAGTCTCCCAAAATGCGCTCAGCGGCTTTTCTCGCGCCCTCCGGCGTCATATCGGGGAAGGCGCCGAGCTTCACCCAGGACATAACTGCGCCGTCGCGCTTGACCACGTAGAAGACGCGGGCGCCGGCTGCGGTCAGGCGGATCGCGAGCTTCGGAACTTCGGTATCGTAGTAGGTTGCCCGGGCGCCTTTTTTGGGTAGCGCAAGGGCGAAAAGGGCGGTTTTCGTGAAGCGAATTCTTGTTGTCATGGTGACCCCTTGGTTATAACGGGCTAGCACCGGGCTAGCACGAGCTATCAAATCCCGTTAAACTCAATGCTAGCCCGTTAAACTCAATAGGTCAACGTTCATAGGTAGAATAGGGGATTGTTAATGGGGATTAAGTTCAAGAAGGGTATCAACCCTAAAGCTACGAACCAAGGGGTCGTGGGTTCGAATCCTGCCGGGCGCGCCA
The DNA here is from genome assembly GCA_031362885.1 of Betaproteobacteria bacterium. Classification (GTDB taxonomy): domain Bacteria; phylum Pseudomonadota; class Gammaproteobacteria; order Burkholderiales; family JACQAP01; genus JACQAP01. The sequence continues at coordinate 1,455 of JANLTJ010000034.1, read as the reverse complement.
GTTTGATCAAGGGCTTACAGAAATGTACGCCCTTTTCATTGGCGCCAACGTACCTGAATCGTAGATACTTCCTCTTGCTAACACTGGACCAGCGTGCTCACGCCGTTTTAGGCATTTGCGAATAATCCTCGCCACCCCAGTCGGGTTGTTCTGCGAGACCAAAAAAATTCAACTCGATGGTGAGCCCGTCGGGATCCTTGGTAAACATTTGGAACAGACCGAAGTTCGGCAATTTTCGCGATCGATAATTGAGTTTCATCGCATCCAGGCGATCGCGGAACTCAGCGGGTTCTTGCGCCAGAAAGGCGACGTGATCCACCACCCCGGAATTGGTCAGCGCTGCATCCGGTGGTGTGCCGATGTAATACAGATCCGAATGGGCTATGCCGTGCTGCCCCATGTGAATTTGAACCTTGCCGTTAACGCCAAGCCAGTAACCGCGAAACGGAAACGGCGGTCGCGGCATGATCTCGAAGCCGAGTGCTTGGCAATACCAGTCCTTTGAAACTTCCAGGTCGTTAGAACGTACGAAATAGTGATTCAGTTCGGTGAGCGGCATAAATCCTCCTAACTATTGACGGGAATTCGACGTAGCGTAGTATAGCGAATTCAACCGCGATCAAAACATCGCGGAATGTAGTCCGCATCAGCCGCTACCGGGGATTCCCGTGACGCGCACGAGAGCTCACCCTGGGGAGGAATACTAAACGTGACCACTGTACATTGCCGTTTTCGCCGCGTTGTCTTCGTTTCGCTCATGCTATTAAGTGCGGCGCCGGTGTCTGCTCAGCAAGTGATCAAAATTGGCGCGGTGCTATCCCTTACGGGTGCAGGCGCGGGCCTTGGCATCCCGGAAAAATACGGTGCGTTGCTGGCGGAAAAAATGATCAATCTGCGCGGCGGTGTGAAGGGGCGGCCGATAAAGATCATCATCGAAGACGACGGCTCAAAAGCCGATATCGCCAAAAGCAAGGCGGAGAGGCTCATCTACTCCGAAAAGGTGACAGCAATGATCGGCCCGTCGCTGACCGCCAGCACTGGCGCTGTAGCCTCGATTACCAACGGCGCCCCGATGGTTCAAATCACCTTCACGGGGCTCGGGCCGCAGATTGAACTGACGTACAAAAAACTGTTTCACGTGTTACCACCCCAGGTGCTTAACGCCAGGGCGCTACTGGAGTATGCGACTAAAGCCGCGAAAGCCAAACGCATCGGTGTGTTACACGATTCGGGCTATGGCAGTGTCGTGATGGCCGCAATGAAATCGGTGGCGGACAGCTATGCAGTGGAATTCGTGGTCACAGAAAAGTTCGAGGTTGGCGCTACCGATGTGACTACTCAGGCAGCCAAGGTTAAGGCGGCGAATCCAGACATCATTCTAGTCATTGCAACCTCGCCGATCCCGTTTCGAAACGTGAAGCAAATCGGCATCAAGCAACCGATATTGGCGGCAGC
>JANLTJ010000028.1:0-7327 GCA_031362885.1 Betaproteobacteria bacterium | reverse complement strand
AGGGTCTTCACGGAATCGAGTGGGTAAACTGAGGGGATAAACATGGCCGGAAGTCGCATGGATATTGGCTTTCAGGCATATCGGGAGAGCCTCGAAATTGGCATCATGTTTGGATGGCCAATTCAGCGAAGCGAAGGCGGCGACTTTGGGACGAGTACGCGTTCCCGGGGTTTCGTCCGCCCCCAATGGTGCGCGGCGTGTTCGGTGATCCGAATGCGCGCGTCATCACCCTCAAACGACGCTCAAAAAAACGCGCTGCGGCTCCTGCGGCCGAGCGCACATGGGCTGGTACGACCGACGGACGCGACGGGTGCGCGATCTGTCCTGCGGCGATGCGCGTATCTACCTGGAAGTCGAGGTTCGGCGCGTTCAGTGCCGAAGTTGCGGCAAGGTGAAGCGCGAGCGGCTCGACTTCCTGGCCGACAACCCCTTCTATACCAAGCGCTTTGCCTACTATGTGGGGCGACGCTGTCGTCAGGCCACCATCAAGGACGTTGCCGACGAATTCAGGCTTCACTGGGAGACGATCAAGACTCTGGAGATGCAGTACATGCGGGCGCAACTCGCCCGGGTGGGCGCACCAGGGCCCAAAGCCATCGGCATCGACGAGATCTCGATCAAGAAGGGACACACCTACCGCATCGTGGTGAGCGATCTGATTCGCGCTCGCCCGATCTGGTTCGGCGGCGAAGACCGTTCCGAGAAGAGCATGGCGATGTTCTACGACTGGCTGGGCGAGAAGAAGACCCGGGGCATTCGCCTGGCGGTGATGGACATGTGGAAGCCGTTTCGCAACGTGACGAACGAACGCGCGCCGCAGGCGGCGATTCTCTTCGACAAGTTCCACATCATGCGTCATCTGGGCAAAGCGCTCGACGAGGTGCGCAAGTCCGAGTACCGCAGACTCAGCGGCCGGGATCGAAGCTACATCAAGGGTCAGAAATACACGCTGCTTTCGCGCCGGGAGAACCTGACTCTGGACGGCAGGAAGGCGCTCAAGAAACTGCTCGCGGCCAACAACCGACTCAACAGGGCCTACCTGCTGAAAGAATCCTTCGGTCAGCTCTGGGACTACGCGCGCGAGGGCTGGGCGCGGCGCTTCTTCGACAACTGGCGCGCGAGCCTGAAGTGGCAGCGGCTCGAGCCCTACGAGAAGTTCGCCGAAATGATCGACCGTCATTGGGATGGAATCGCCGCCTATTGCAAGCCGGAGAACAAAGTCTCGCTCGGCTTCGTCGAAGGATTGAACAACAAGATCCGCGTCATTCAGCGCCGAGCCTACGGCCTGCGCGACGAGGAATACCTGCGGCTGAAAGTTCTCACTTGCATGCTCCCGAAACTCTAAAAACCCTCAAAATCACCCACTCGATTCCGTGAAGACCCGGAAATTCAAACCACCTTTTTGCATAAACCCCAATGTATTCCAGCCCCACCAACCGGTCAATTGAGTCTGATTCTCATTCTTTCCGGAATATTTAATCCAATCCGTATTCAATATGTAAGTGCGGTTCCCGTAAAGTTATCCGCACAAGAGATGAGTCACAAACGTTACGAAGCGAATCCAATGGCAGAACCGGAATTGGGGTGCCATGTCCACCGGGTTGCGGTCACGGCAGGAATCCTCGGTTAAGCGACCCAGTCCTATCTGCAAGGATAGGAATTCCCGCGGCGCCTTTGATGGCCGCAATGGTCAAATTGGAGGAAGAATCATGTCACCATCAACTAGGAAGCAGATTAAACAGGCGATCTTCTTGGTCGGCGGACTGATCGGCAGTATCGGCAGCGTGGCGAATGCCGTCGACAGTTCGTCTTCGGAACAAATAATGCGCGAGGGCAATTGCAAGAATCGTTCTGGTGTGGCGCTAACCCAATGCATCCAGCAATTGAACTCTCGCTTTGGAGTGGAAGCGGGCCAGTCGTCTGTGATGGGTTCGTCCGCGGAACAAATAGCGCTCGAGGGCAATTGCAAAAATCGTTCTGGCGTGGCCTTAACCCATTGCATTCAGCAATTGAACGCTCGCTTTGGAGTGGAAGCGGGCCAGCAGGCTGTGAAGAGTTCGTCCGCGGAGAAAATAGCGCTCGAGGGCAATTGCAAGGGTCGTACTCATGTGGCACCAGCCCAATGCATTGAGCAATTGAGCGCTCGCTTTCAAGCGACCCAACAGGCAGAGAGTCAGTAGGACAATCAGTCTGGGACGATCTGGAGCATGGCTCCATAGTGGGGAAGTGATCCCGCATCAGGCAGTCCAAGGGATGCAGGTACAGGTTCGCCAGCAAGGGGCTGATTACCGCACCTTGCGGCGTGCCCCCTAGCGGCGTCCAGAGCTCTGCGCCCCTGACGATCGGTATTGCCGACGATTTGTTCGGCACCTACGACGCAGCCCGCTACACCGCCGACCATATTACCGGGGCGCGCTTTGTCGGCTACCCGAGCGGCGGCCACTTTGACCAAGTAGACGCCGGGCAGAGATTCGCAGCCAGTGTGATTCAATTTTTCCAGAGCCGTAAAGGACAGTGCAGCGCAGTTTGCCAAAAGTCCTTGTCGGTGGTCAGCAGTGTGAAGCCGTGACGAATACAAAGTTGCGCCAGCAGGGCATCAATGGTGCCGATCTGCAGGCCGTTGCGCCGACAGTGGTTTCGCAATTCCGCAGCGTCAATGTGATCCTGCCGGTCAGGCATGACAAAAGGAAGTGCGGCGAATCGATTGACGAGGTCTTTATGTGCCCTTGGCCCGGCGAACCCCTGCAATAACTCTTGCAAGACCAGTCCTGTCGTAACAACAGTTTCTTCGCTCTGCAAGGCTTGGCGCAAAGCATTTACCTGCGGCACGTCGGCGGGCTTGTCGCGTCGAAAAGCGAGAGAGACCAGACGCTGGTATCGACAAACAATGTCACTTGCGGGAGCGTCCGGCCTTGTAAGCGTATGAATTATCCCATTCCAGCTTGCCCATCAATTCGATCAAGCGTTTCTGCCTGCGACGAGCAATGAACTCCTCCAGCGCACGGGTAACCGCAGCTTTCTTGGTCCGCTCCCCACTGACTTCCAGCGCGCGCTCGATCAGATCGGGGTCGAGGGAAAGATTAGTTGCCATCAGCGATCCTTTCGATTGTGTCACTTGCCACACAAGTTTTAAATGTTACGCCAGTCGCAACTGCGGGCGCAACTGTGCCAGCGCCGACACTGTGCCAGCGCCTGCAGCGGGCTGAGTTGTTCCGCTTTGACTGCCACACGAGGAAATCACATTCCGCGCCGCGACTTCGGGCGATCCCTGCTCGGCGATGAACTCATGGAGGGAAACCCGGCTGACCTCGACTTCCGGCGCGAAGACAATGGTTCGGTGAGACCTTCGATTTTGTGTTCGACGCGGTAGGCAAGACGACGTATTTCCGTTGCCGGCGATTGCTGAAGCCTGAAGAGGTGTTCGCAGCGACGGATCTCGGACCCTGGGGCCAAAACCCCCTGCTCGCAATCTGGTCGTCGGTCACTCGGAGCCGCCGGGTCATCTTCCCGTTGCCGCAGAGCGGCAAGGCGAGAACGTTTGTGGAGTTCTTGAAGAGGCGCATGGAGTCAGGCGAATTCCGCGCGGTCATCGATCGGGAATATCCCCTCGATGCGATCGCAGACGCCTATCGCCATGTGGAGACAGAGCAGAAGACCGGGATCGTCGTCATCGACGTGAGCTCTGCTGGCGAGAACGCGCAGGGTCCGCTGGTCCGCGTGCGTGACTGACGGAGGACTGGTGTGTATCGGGTGCCGGTGCTGCAGACGTGCGGCCGATCAGTGGCGATTCCACCAACCACCCATACCGGACTTTGCAGATTGAATGACGGCAGTGCGAACCGCAGCCGCCCCCGCGCCTCGGCGACTTGCGGGCACGACTCGGCCAAGAGCGGACTCTTACTTCTAAAGGCGGAATTGTCTCAACACTCCCACGAGCACAATGTATTTGCGGGGGTACGACAATCGGGTTAGGGAACAACGTGGAGGGCATGTGTAGTGACGACTAATCAGCGCTCACAAATCCAAGTGAGCGAGGATGCGGTCGAAAATTTCAGCATCCTCGATTAGCCCACAAAATAGCGGCAAAGGCGCCCAAGTTATCCGAAGCGCTTCGGCCGCGCCTGGTCGAAGGCGTCGAGAAGAGCGTCGATGAGGTCGTCGACCGCCGTCAGGAGTTCGTTGGCGTATCCGACGATCTCGCGGCCCTCTGTGAACGTGAATTCATCGAAGACTTCCACGGACTTCGTTACTCGATCTGGCATCCTCAGCACGATGGTGCGATCGTCTAGGACCTCAGCGGATGCCGTGCCAGCGTTCCGCTGAACCCGCGACGCGTGAAGTCCAAAGTTCGCAAGAAATCGAGCTTCTTTCGTCCGGTTGAGGAACTTGGAGTGAGCGCTGCGGACATCCTTGCGCAACCGGCGTTCCGCGAGGACGTTGACGAGTCCGGCACGCGATAGTCCCGCCTTTCGGTCCAAACGTTCCTGAACTCCCCGCACCCATACTACGACGCTGTTGAAGTCCAGGTACGCAAGGCGCACAGTCGGAGGAGCGCTCGTCCCCTGGCGGGGCGCACCAGGTACGAGGGGCCAAGGGTGGTCAGTTACCCACTTCTGCGCTTCGACTGCGGCTGTCTCTAGTCGCTGTACGGCGTACTCGACGGCGCCAGCGGCCTCAATCACTTCTAAAATAAGGTCCCGTGAAGCGTAGTAGGTGAGATCATTAAAATCGCACTTCCTCCCTAGTTTCTGCCAGACCCTTCTCAAGTGAACCAATGTTGGATAGTCCGACGGAAACGCCCACAGTTCGTTGCCGGACCCCAGCTGACCGCATAGAGATCGGCTCATCCACTCGCCATACCGTTCAGGACGCATTCGGTGAAGATTCTAATGGAGATCGCGATGACGGTTAGGAATTCTATCCAGCCTTGAGCGCGATTATCAGTCTATATCCGCGCAATTTATTCCAACCACCAAAGCGAGACAAGTCCTTCCTCGGGCTCCGGTTGCTCCGAGGCCTTTTTATTGTGCCCCCGGGGGTGTCGTGAACGACGGTTTTGGGTCGAAAGCGGTCACCTTGCTATAGTGCAGACCCAGGGGTCACTCTTGATTAACTGTTAGGTTGGTTGGTGTTCGGAAAAAAATATGCGGCAACCACTTCCAACAGGGTGGTACAGCGAGGACGACTTTCCATACGCCGCCCTCATTGCTCAATCGCGCTCGCGTCAGATTGCCGCTGTTCTTGACTCAGTCAGTCAAGCTCAGAGAAACAATGCTCTTCTCAATGGCCCCTCTGTCCTGCTACAGGCAGTCATAGTTCCAGGTGAAAGGACATCGGAGGGTCAACTCATCGAAGCTGTGGCTTTGCCTTGGTTCGATATAATTGATCTGATCACCCGCTCGCCTGAGGCGATACACAATATCCACTGGCGAACGTGGGAGGAAATTATTGCTGGAGCGTACAAGCAGCAAGGCTTTGATGTTGAACTAACTCCGCGAAGCAACGACAGGGGCCGAGACGTAATCGCCACTAGAACGGATATTGGGTCGATTCGCTTCTACGACCAAGTGAAAGCGTATAAGCCTGGCCATGTTGTTACGGCCCAAGAGGTATACGCAATGGTTGGTGTTATCGACGCACAGGGCAACGTTTCCAAAGGCATTGTGACTACGACCTCGTCTTTCGCGCCGGGAATCATGCAGGACCCCTACCTTGCCCGTTTGATGCCGTCCCGTTTGGAATTAAAGGGGCGAGACACGTTGCTCGAATGGTTGAAATCCGTCGCGGCGAAGACAGTTGATTCGGTCTAATCCTTTGCCGTAGTCGACATGAAACGCTGGCGAGCCGTTGCATGCGATCGAGCCAAACGCTGAACGACTGCTTTACGCTGCCGAACGGACTCTCGACCATTCTGCGTTGACAGTCTCATATGGGTTGAAGGCCGTCGGCGGCATTGCCATGGCCAACGACTGGTTGTCGACAGCGAACTGACCGTCGGGCCAAAGTGCTCGGCGCTGCGAGGCGGCCGGGCGTGATGCGTCGGGCGTTTATCGCTGAACTGCCGGTCGGCCTGCCCAGTGCATCCGCGCTCCCCTCTCGGGTTGAGCCTCACGCGCGCTACTGCCCCTCATGGCCGAACGCGGCCATTCTCTGAATCCACCGTTCGCGCTTTCAACCCTGCGGCGACTCCACGTTCCCGATCAACGTTCCGGTGATGAGCCCATGCCGCCGGCGCGCGGGCGATGGGCGGCTATTTCACCCACAGTTATCCTTTGCGCCGGTGCGGGAAGTAAGGTTCAAGATCGACCTCCAAGAATTCGTCAGGGACTCCGCCATGAAACCTGAACCAGCGTGCGAAGCGCCCTTGAGCTGGAACGCCATGTATTGCCATATCTCCGTATGGCGTCTTATATGGTCTGGTGGTACTCTCTGTCCATGGCAAAAACGCGCTTTGATTGGGATCCCAGCAAGGACGCCGAGAACCTGGGAAAGCACGGAGTGTCTTTCTCGCGTGCCCAATACGCCTTTGCGGACCCGCAGCGTGTGATTGCCAAGGACGAGACGCATAGCCAAACCGAAGAACGATTCTATTGCTTCGGCGAAGTTGATGGCGGTGTGCTCACGGTGCGGTTCACTTACCGCGCTTCGGTTATTCGAATCATCGGCGCCGGTTATTGGCGCAAAGGAAAGGCGATCTATGAGCGCGAAAACGAAGTTTCAGAGTAGGGTAATGCCTGCGAAGCAGGCGTTAGCCGGAACTAAAATAAAATACACCGATGAACCCATTGGCAAAGTTCAAGTGGTTTCCGACTTTCTTCCTTCGCCAGCCGAATTGGCATTTCGCGAAGAAGGTGTGAAAGTAACTCTGGCACTGAGCAAGAAGAGTATCGAGTTCTTCAAGGCGGAGGCGACAAAACATCAAACTCAGTACCAACGCATGATTCGCCGGCTTCTTGACGCTTATGTTGATGGCCAAGCCCCAACCCTGCAGTCCACACGGACGCTGCGCGATAAAGGTGCACAGCGCCGGTGACTTCTTCAGTTGGGCAATATGATCGAGAAAGCCTCGCGGGGGGTGTCCCGCCTTGACGGCACCGTGGACGTAGGACTATTGAGCGTTACGTATCTGCGTGACAGCTTTTCCCTCATCCCCGACCCTTCTCCCGGGAGGAGAAGGGCTTTAACTTCCCTTGTATGCTTTGTTTCACGAGACATGAAAGACTGGATATTGATTTACGTGTCTGGCCCGGCACGGCAGTTCGATCATCCCTGGGGACGCCAAGCCCGTGGGAGAGCAAGGAGCGTCGTGCCGGTTTTTCATTGACAA
>JANLTJ010000023.1:0-2089 GCA_031362885.1 Betaproteobacteria bacterium | reverse complement strand
CAGATTCATCCAGAACTGCGGGCTGGTGCCGAACCAGTGTGCAAGACGAAGAGCGGTATCGCCGGTAATCGAGCGCTTGCCGTTGATGATCTGGCTGATGCGGTTCGCGGGCACCCGGATCTGCCGCGACAGCTCGGTCGGACTGACGCCGAGTTCCTCAAGTTCGTCGGCGAGAATTTCGCCTGGGTGGATCGGTGTGCGGGCCATGGTCAGATTCCTTTCAGTGGTAGTCCACAATTTCGACATTCGAGGGACCGCTCTGCCCCTCGGGCCATTCGAAACAGATCCGCCACTGCATATTGATGCGGATGCTGTACTGGCCCTTGCGGTCGCCTTTCATTGCCTCCAGCGCATTCGATGGCAGCGCCTGAAGGTCTGCAAGACTGGTTGCAGCGTCGAGAATATCGAGGCGTTTTTCCGTCTGGCGGCGAAAGCCCTCGAACTCCTTGACGCGCTTGCCTTCGGCAAATTCCTTCGTCCGCTTGTCGCGAAAACTCTGAATCATTGCCGGACAACATAGTACGGCATACGATGTACGTCAAGCGTAAATCCGTCTCGCCAGCCATAGCTCGCCGACGCCGCAAACTGGCGACGACCCAACGTCCGGCCCGTAATGCGCTATTTAAGGTGGCGCATATCGTATCTATTTGGCGCAATAACACCCGAATGCACCAAATAACCCCCAAGAGCGGCTTGGCCCCGTATATTTGAAAAGATTATTTTATCGTAGTATGACTACGATAATTGTTATCAACTCAATTCATAATGGTTTTTTATTATTAGTTTAGTGCGTATAATCGTAGTATGACTACGACTTCTCAAAGTAAGCTAAACATCCTCTATACCCGTCTGCCCATGGGTTCCCCGATCACCTCACCGCAACTCGCAGAGCTCGGGGTCTCGGCCGATCTCGCGGTCCACTATGCCCGCGCTGGTTGGCTCAAGCGACTGGGACGGGGGGTCTATTGCCGGCCTGGTGAAGCCCTGTCGCTGCACCCGAGCCTCGTCGTGCTCCAGCAGCAAATCGCCGGACTTCATGTCGGCGGCAAGACGGCGTTGGAATGGTACGGCGTGCGCCAATACGTCTCGCAGGAGGCCGCATTGCATTTATACGGCTGGGCGACCGCGCGCCTGCCTGATTGGTTCGGTCAGCATTTTCCGGGCGAGTATCACCGCAAGCGGCTGTTCACCGAGGAGCCCGAGCAGATGCCCGGTGTGGGTCCTTTCGAAAACCGCGACAACGCGCCACTGGTCTCGACACCGGAGCGGGCGCTGCTCGAATTGCTGGATGAGGTCGGCGTCCGGCAACCATTGCAGGAAGCGCGTGAAATCGCCGAAGGCACCTACAGCCTGCGCGCCGAGGTGCTGATGGATCTTCTCAAGCGCTGCACGAGCGTCAAGACGGTCCGGCTCTGCCTGCGCCTCGGACGCGAGCTCTCCCTGCCGTGGGTCGGCAAGCTCGATGAGGACGCACTGCCCAAGGGCAGCGCCCGGCCGTGGATATCGAAGTCCAGGGATGGGTTGCTGGTGCTCAAACCGTGAATCAGATCTATCTCGATACCGCGCGCCTGATGATCCAGGTCGCGCCGCTGGTGTTCGCCGACAAGGTGTTCGCCCTGAAGGGCGGCACCGCAATCAATCTTTTCGTGCGGGACATGCCGCGCCTGTCCGTGGACCTTGATCTGGTGTTTGTCGATCACCGCCTCGGCCGGGACGACGCGCTTGCCAGGATCAACGACGCGATCCGAAAGGCCGTGGATCAACTCAAGAAACGCGGTTTCCAAACCCACACGGCAACCGTGCCCGACGCCGGCGAAACAAAACTCTTCGTCCGCCGCGACAAGCTCGAAGTGAAAGTGGAAGTGAATTTCGTGCTTCGCGGGACGGTGCACCCGATTCGCTCGACATCGCTCACTCCGAAGGCGAAAGAAACGCTGCTCGCCGACCTGGAACTGCCCGTCGTTTCGCTCCCGGACCTCTACGGCGGAAAGCTCGTCGCCGCGCTGGATCGACAACACCCGCGTGACTTGTTCGACGTGATGGAGCTTTTTCTCCACGGAGGAATCACGCCGGAAATCAGGCGCAGCTT
>JANLTJ010000013.1:0-55378 GCA_031362885.1 Betaproteobacteria bacterium | reverse complement strand
GAGGGGGAGAGGCTGCTTACTCATCGGAGTCTTCGTATTCCACAAGCGCATTCACTTTTTCGTACACGCGACACAACGGCTTGAGGTCGCAATAGCGGCAAGTCGTAAGCAGCTTCTTGGGGTCCACGCGCGCATCACCCGACGCGAAGCCCTTGCCCAGCGCCTCGACCTCTTTCTTCCATCCTTCGATCAGTCCATCCCAGTCCCTGGCCTGCTTCACGTCCGGGATCAGGTCTTTCCGATCGGAAAACCCCATGTAGCGCATTTCACCGGTTTTGAGTTTCGCGAATGCGACCGCGGCAATGTCTTCCCCGGCGTTCAGCGTATACAGCGGCAGTTGTGGATCGTCCGGGCGTTCGCCCTGCCATTCGTTCGGCGTCGGGCGTCCAGTCTTGTAGTCGATGAGGGCGTGGCCGCCGGCTTCGAGCTTGTCCATGCGATCAATGCGGCCGTTCAGATCAAGTCCACCCACAGCTAGCTTGCGCTTTTCCTCCATCGCCACGACTTCGAACGGGGGGCGGCCGCGCTCCACTACCAGCCAGTCGCGCGCGAGTGCGGCCAGGCGCTGGCGCTCCATGCTGGCGAACGGTTCTTCGAGTTTCGCTTCCTGTACCGCGACAGCGGCGGCGCGTCCGATGGCCGGACTCACATCTCCATGCAGTCCTTCGCTGCCTTTCAATTCGGTCCACAACGCTTTCATCAAAGTGTGCAGCAGCTGGCCCCGGCCCCTCGCGTCCAGGCCGGGGGCCGGTTCTTCCAGCCGTTCCGCCGCCAGTCGATGGCGGGCAAAAGCGCGAAACGGACAAGCGGCCTGGTCGGAGAGAATCCGGGTTCCTCCTCGTGGCGTCCTGGTCGGCAGGGCCGGCGCCTGGCCATCCGCGATGGCCTCGGTCCTTCGGGCCGCGAAAATCCGATCGCGGTAGCGTTCTGCGGTTTTGATTTGCGCCTCTCCCAAGGCAATGTCGAGGATCAATGGTGAAGCGAACAAGTTTCTGTCAGCCTGCATCAACGGATGAGAAACCATGACCTCATCGGCCGCCGACAGCCAGCCCTCGGTAATGCGCTTGCCGCGCGCGAGCGTCGCTTCCGCAGACGCTTCTGGAATACCGGCCTTGCGCTGCAGAACCGTAGACAGGAACGCATTGGGTGTGGCGGCAAGCGGCCAGACTTCGTCGGTCAGGCCGCTAACCCACAATGCATCGAACTCAAGCCCGGAGGATTCGAGCACGCCCAGGATCTGAATCGGTGTGTGCGGCGTCTCGGGCTGGAAGAGCGTGTCGGCGCACAGTCGCCGCAGCCGCGCAAGCACCTGCGCGAATGACATGTTCGGCGCAACGCGCTCGAGCTTGGCACATTCGGCAAGTACCTCGTTGAGCTTGGCCCGGGTCTGGAATTCATCCGAATCGAGGCTGCGCTCGCCGGGAAAACCTGCCGCATCGAGCAACGCGGAGAAATGTCGTGCCCAGTGGTGCGGCGAGCGCTCGCCGCCTGCCCGATCCCGCACCAGCGTGAAGACCGCCTCGAGATGCTGGCGCAAAACTGGCGCGCCGTCGATCAGTGATACGAGTTTGCCCAGTGAAACCAGCGCAGGCGCGTGGCGACGCAATTGCGCGTCGAGCCGCGCGCGCTGGGCAAGCTCGGACTGCGCGCCCGCGACGAAAGGCGAGCGAATCAGCCGGCTTGCCTGTTCGTATGCAATCTCGCCGGAAGCAAGCTCCAGAATGCAGAGCGCGGCGCGTGCGAGCGGGTAGTCGGCAAGCGGCGCACCGAGAGAAATATTGAACGGCGGCAATGTTGACTCCGCCCCCGGGACATTGCGATCGGGGTGCATCGTGCGCGCAAATACACGGGCCACTTCCTTGCGTCGCTGACCCAGGTCCGGAACCACGACGCCGATGCGCTTCGTGCCGGCTTCCAGTCTCGCGCGCGCCCAACTCGCTGCTGTTTCCAGTTCTTCGCGCGCGGAGGAAAACGCAACGCGACACGCCTTCGATTCCCGCTTTTGCGGCGAACTGCGGCGCACGTCGATACCGTGACGCACGCAACCATCCAAAAACGCCCGCATCTGCGGTGGCACGATATCGAAAGCGTGAACGACAAGGCGTTTCGGTCTGCGCAGGGCTGCCTCACCGAGCAAGGGCAACACAACATCGGCAAGGCGTGCAACGTCGGTACTGCCAGCCTTGTCGCAGCGCCTCGCGTAGTCCCGGGCCCATTCCGAGAAGGCTTTGGTGTCTTCATTGCCCTGGAACACGCCTGGGTTGCCGAGTACGACGCTTGCAAGGCGCCACTCATGGGCCAGGCCCCAAGCCTTGCGGCAGTCGACCGCGGTTCGCGCCACGGCAAGCAGCGCGTCACCCCACTCGCTCCCGCGGATCGCCGTCTCCCAAAGTTCCTGTTCCTGCGCAGCGGTGAGGAGCAGCGGGAGCTTTAGGGCAATGTCGGAGTACAACGCGTCCTGGTAGAGCCTTTCGACGAACGCGTCAAACGGCAGAATGTCCGCGGTTTCCCAGACGGTGTGGCCCGATGCGATCTGCTGCTGGTCGAATTCACGCGCAAGGGTCTGCGCGAGGCGCCGGTTCGGCGTCACGACCGTAATGTTCTCGGTAAGTCCCCTGGAAAGTAGCGCGAAGAGCTCGCGCTTCATCAGAATCGGATATTCGGCGCCATCGGTCATGACGCCTAATCTAATGCAATCCCGACCGCGCTGTTAATCGGGATTGGTGACGACTCAGCCGCGTTCGAGCAAATGTGCCTTGGCTTTAACGTCTTTCCATTCGTCCGCATCCGCGGGCTCGGGCTTCTTCTCGGTCAGTACCGGCCACGCTTTTGCCAGCTCGGCATTGAGCTTCAGGAATGCGCGCTGATTTTCCGGCACGTCGTCTTCGGCGAAAATGGCCTCAACTGGACATTCGGCCACGCACAGCGTGCAATCAATGCACTCATCCGGATCGATAACCAGCATGTTCGGGCCTTCGTGGAAGCAGTCCACGGGGCACACGTCCACGCAGTCGGTGTACTTGCACTTGATGCAGCTCTCTGTGACGACGTAAGTCATTCCTTTTCCTCTTCATGACGGGGGAAAAGCGCCTCTAAATTTCCGCCGAACCGCGCCTTGCAATGTATTGATCTTGGACGGCCGGAAGTGGCGCAACGCAACAATCTGGAACTATTCTAGCAAAAACATGCGTGCGAATGATCGCGATTGGAGTATCGTTGGTAACTATGTCACGGAAATACAAGCCGAATTCGACGGCCACAACTGTAGGGTCGTATTGCGTGCGGCAGGCGCTTACCCGGCAAATGGTTTTTTGCTAGGATAGGCGCCACTCTTCAGATCGCGGTCCGTCCGGACCGCATCTTTTCGCGGAATTCTTCTCAACTACCAAGGCGGTGCAGACATGGGCGAGCATATACATCACGTTACCGACGGTACTTTTGAGCCCGAGGTCCTCCAGTCGCAGATTCCGGTGCTGGTCGATTACTGGGCTGAATGGTGTGGTCCGTGCAAGATGATTGCGCCGATTCTGGACGAGGTGGCGGCCGAGTATTCCGGGCGCCTGAAGATCGCCAAGCTCAACATCGACGAGAATCAGGACACACCACCGAAGTACGGCATTCGCGGAATCCCGACATTAATGCTCTTCAAGAATGGAAATATCGAAGCCACCAAGGTCGGTGCCGTCTCGAAATCGCAGTTGACAGCCTTTATTGACAGCAATATCTAAACTCGCTAGGCTTCACCCCGTACTGGTCAGCGAACGCGCCGAATGACTTAGGCGCCGCGCCCGGTTACGGGCAGGTTCCTTCCCGTTTCACATCTTCCCGATCGTTCCAATTCTTCAGCCTGATAAGGCGTCTCTCCCTTTATGCATTTGTCCGACCTGAAAAACCTCCACGTCACCGAACTGGTGGAGATGGCGATCTCCAACGAAATCGAGAACGCCAACCGAATGCGCAAGCAGGACCTGATTTTCGCGCTGCTGCGAAATCAGGCCAAGAAAGGCGAAAGCATATTCGGCGAAGGGACCCTGGAAGTACTGCCCGACGGATTTGGTTTCCTGCGCTCTCCGGACACCTCCTATCTCGCTGGTCCGGACGACATTTACGTCAGCCCTTCGCAAATACGCCGGTTCAATCTGCATACCGGCGATTCAATCGAGGGCGAGATTCGCACCCCGAAGGACGGCGAGCGCTACTTCGCGCTGGTCAAAGTCGACAAAGTCAACTCCGAGCCGCCCGAGAATTCCAAGCACAAGATCCTGTTTGAAAATCTCACCCCGCTGTTTCCGACTGAGCAGTTCAAGATGGAGCGGGATATCAAGTCCGAAGAAAACCTGACCGGACGCATCGTCGATATCATCGCCCCGATCGGCAAGGGTCAGCGCGGCCTGCTGGTGTCCAGTCCGAAAAGCGGCAAGACCGTGATGTTGCAGCACATTGCTCATTCCATCGCGGCAAACTTTCCCGAGGTTTACTTGATCGTTTTGCTGATCGATGAGCGCCCCGAAGAAGTTACCGAAATGCAGCGTTCGGTCAAAGGCGAGGTGGTGTCCTCGACGTTCGATGAACCTGCCACGCGCCACGTACAAGTTGCCGAGATGGTGCTGGAGAAAGCCAAGCGTCTGGTCGAACACAAGAAGCACGTCGTCATTCTGCTCGATTCCATAACGCGGCTCGCGCGCGCCTACAACACCGTTGTGCCGGCTTCGGGCAAGGTGCTGACCGGCGGCGTGGACGCCAATGCACTGCAACGGCCAAAACGCTTCTTTGGCGCCGCACGCAACATCGAAGAAGGCGGCTCTCTAACCATCATTGCCACCGCGCTGATCGACACTGGTTCGCGCATGGACGACGTGATCTACGAAGAATTCAAGGGCACCGGCAACATGGAAATCCACTTGGACCGGCGCATGGCGGAAAAACGAATTTATCCTTCGATCAACGTCAACCGCTCGGGCACACGCCGCGAGGAATTGCTGATCGAAAAAGATGTATTGCAGAAAATCTGGGTGCTGCGGAAGTTGCTTTATCCCATGGACGAGCTGGAGGCCACCGAGTTCTTCGTCGATAAATTGCGCGGCACCAAGAACAACGCGGAATTTTTTGACTCGATGCGCCGGGGTTAGGCGGGCACGTAGTTCGCGGGCGTGCGCCACTCGGAAAGACCTAACTCATTGATAGTTAAACAAGCGTCGTCGCTTCAATACCCTGCATAAGCAACCGGCGACCGCTGGCGAGCTTGCCAAGACCCGCGTGCTTGGGGATAATCCGGCCCCTTCGGAAGCGCAAATCCCGCTTCCATCAGAAAGGAATCAAGATGAAATCTGAAATCCATCCCGAATATGCCGCCGTCGCCGTGACATGCAGTTGCGGAAACAAGTTCACCACAAGGTCCACGATGGGTAAACCTCTGCACGTGGAAGTGTGTTCAGCTTGCCACCCGTTTTACACCGGCAAGCAGAAGATCATGGACACCGCTGGCCGGGTTGAGAAATTTCGCCAGAAGTACAGTAAGAAACCAGAAGCGAAACCGGCTGAAGCCTGAGCGTTCTCAGCGTCAAGCTCAAAAAGGCAGCGCGAGCTGCCTTTTTGCTTTTCTGATCCAGCGTTCTGCATACACGCGGATTAGAATACGCGCTGTGAAATCCACTGCCGGGAAAGCCCATCTCAAAGACCGTGCGTATCGGGCTCGAGGAATGAGCGGATGGCACGCCTCAGGCTCACAAAACTCCAATACTGGCAATGCTTCGCCCGGCTCACTTACTGCGTAGCGAGAAAATCGCCGCGCTAATTACCGACCACCCGGTTGCGTTGGCGGTTCTCGTCTGTATCGCATGGATACTTCCCGGTCTGATCGGGCACGATCCGTGGAAACCGGGAGAAGCACATATCTTCGGAATCGTTTATCAGATGCTGGAGAACGGCGACTGGCTTGTGCCCATGCTCGCCGGAGAACCGTATCTGGTGAATCCGCCCTTGATCTATGTGACCGCGGCGCTCACCGGCACGCTGTTCGAACCCCTGCTGCCCCTTCATGACGCTGCCCGCCTGGCCACCGGTATCTACATGGGAATCGCGTTTGTCTTTATCGGCCTGAGTGCCCGCGAATTGTACGGTAGCAGCAAGAGCTGGGTTGCGCCGCTGATGCTGCTCGGTTGCGGGGGATTGCTGCTAAGAGGCCACGAGCTGATTGCCGATACCGCTTTTCTGGCAGGCCTCGCGATCGGCATTTACGCCTTGGCGCTTTGTGCGCGCCGCCCAAAGATGGCCGGCGTGTGGCTGGGGGGCGGACTCGGCATGTGCGCGCTGGCCGAGGGCCTGGTGGAGCCAGTCATGCTGCTGGTGACGATGGTCCTGTTGCCAATCCTGTCAGCTCACTGGCGTACCAGGCGGTATCTTCTGACGCTGATGGTGGCATGCGCAGTGGTTACGCCGTTTGCGGTCGCGTGGCCGCTTGCGCTGCAAGCGCGGTCGCCGGAATTGTTTTCCCAGTGGTTTTGGGTCGAAAACGTGGCCAGGCTGCGGAGCATTTTCACCTTCTCGACGGGTGAGAATTACTTCTACTACGCCAACGTATTGCCCTGGTTCGCCTGGCCGGCCTGGCTGTTTGCACTCTGGGGACTATGGGTCGAAGGCCGCAGCGGATTGCTCAAACCGGGCGTCATTTTACCGCTCACCGCGTTTGTCGTATTTTTCATGTTCCTCAGTCTCATCGGCGAAGGTAGCGACGTATTGGGTTTGCCGTTTCTGCTTCCGATGTCATTGCTTGCAGTAGTCTCTTTCGAAACTCTCAAACGGGGCGCGGCGAACCTTTACTACTGGTTTGCCATCATTCTCTGCACCTTTTTTGCACTGGTCGCCTGGTTCTATTGGATGGCCATTGACCTTGGCGTTCCAGCACAGCTCTGGAAGCACATGATGGACATGCAACCGGCGTATCACCCGGAGGGACGCGCGGCACCGATCGTCCTGGCCGCGCTGATCTTTTTTGCCTGGCTTCTGTTGCTGTTTAACATCAAGCGCCGGCCGGAGCGCTCTGTGATCACCTGGGCGATTGGCATCACCATGCTATGGTCGCTCGTCGCCTTGCTGCTGATCAAATACGTCGATACTGGAAAAACCTATCGCGTCGTTTTCACCCAATTGTCGCAGGCGGTACCGCAAGCAACCGGCTGCATCTACAGCCAGTCCCTGGGTGTGTCTCAGCGGGCCATGTTGCACTACTTTGGTAACATCAAAACAGTCCGATTCGAGAAGAGTGGAAAGCGTCCCGCATGCGACCTTCTGATCGTTCAGGATCAGTGGGAATCGCCGAGCGACCCGGGCAGATCGTGGCAATTGGTCTGGGAAGGACGCCGACCCGGGGATAACGTGGAACGCTTCCGGTTGTATCGAAAATCATGAGAGATTCTCTGCAACGATTTTTGCTTGAGCGTACACCGGTACGCGGCGAAATCGCACATCTGGATGCAACATGGCGCGCAGTCCTGGAACGGCGCAGCTACCCGGCACCGCTTGAGCGGCTGCTGGGCGAAATGATGGCGGCAGCCGCATTGTTGTCGGCCACTCTCAAATTTGAAGGCTCGCTGATCATGCAGATACAAGGCAGCGGTCCGGTGCAATTGCTGGTGGTGGAAGCAACCAGCGATCACACTTTGCGCGCGACGGCAAAATGGGAAGGGGAACTGGCCGAAGGAAATGTTGGCGCGCTGCTCGGCGAGGGGCGCTTCGTCATTTCCATCGTTCCGTCCAGCGGCACACAAACCTATCAGGGTATCGTCAGCCTGGAAGGCAACAGCATTGCCCAGGTTCTGCAGCACTACATGGCGAAATCCGAGCAACTGGAGACAAGACTCTGGCTGGCCTCGAATTCGCATCAGGCCGCCGGAATGCTGTTGCAGAAACTGCCGACCACGCCAAGTGAGGACGTCGATGCCTGGAATCGCGCGACGCGTCTGGGCGAAACCATCAAGCCGGAGGAATTGCTTGGACTCCCGGCGCCGGAGATCATCCGCCGTCTTTATCATCAGGAGGACGTGCGCGTGTTCGAGCCGCGCCCGGTTGCGTTTCGTTGTTCCTGCTCTCAGGATCGGGTCACGTCCATGTTGCGCATGCTTGGGCACGATGAAGTACGTTCGATTGTCGCCGAGCGTGGCAACGTGGAAGTCGATTGCGAGTTCTGCGGAAGGCACTACGCTTTTGACGCCGTCGATGCCGAGCAGGTGTTCGCGGCCGGTCTAATCACGCCGGCGCAAAAAACAAGGCATTGAAATAGTCCGTGAAAGCCGCCATAGGCCAGGCCCACAGCCGATGAATGATGACGGCAATCTTCGAGGCAGAATCGACAAGGGGCCAGGGGCGGGCGCGCCGGACTCGTTAGCGACGCGGTCGCCCGCTTGCGGGAAGGCGCGCAACAGGGCCGCAAGTGGAGATATAAATCGGTGAGCGAAGACGTAAACAAGGTACGCGTTGACAAGTGGCTATGGGCGACCCGCTTCTACAAGACGCGCAGCCTGGCGTCCGCCGCGGTTGAAAGCGGAAAGGTCCAGATAAACAGCGAGCGCGTGAAACCGGCGAAGTTGCTTAAAACAGGGGATGCGCTCACCGTACGCAACGGTCAGTTCGTCTGGGAAATCACGGTGCTGGAACTAAGCGAGCGACGCGGCAGCGCGACTGAAGCGGCCAGGCTGTATCTTGAATCCGAGCAGAGCCGCAAACAGCGCGACGAAAAGAGCGCCTTGCTGAAGATTGAACGCCAGTCCAATCCGTTTCCCGCGGGCCGACCGACCAAGAGGCAACGCCGGCAGATTATTCGATTCAATCAGGACAATGACTGACTTAATGGAGAGCAAACATGAACAACGGACGTGAAGTCGTGGTTATCGCGGGTGTGCGCACCGCCGTCGGAGATTTTGGCGGCTCGCTGAAAGATTTTTCACCGACCGATCTGGGTGCGCGCTGCGTGCGGGAGGTCTTGTCGCGTGCGGGCGTGGCTGGCTCGGAGGTCGGTCATGTGGTATTCGGAAACGTGCTGCATACCGAAACCCGGGACATGTACTTGTCGCGCGTCTGTGCCATGAACGGCGGCATTCCAAAAGAGGTGCCGGCAATGACCCTGAACCGGCTCTGCGGCAGCGGACTGCAGGCAATCGTCAGTGCCGCCCAAATCGTCGCGCTTGGCGACGCGGATATTGTCGTCGCCGGGGGCGCGGAATCCATGAGTCGCGCCAACTACTGGCTGCCGAGCGCACGCTGGGGATCGAAAATGGGCGACCAGACGGTGATCGATTCGCTGACCGGCGCATTGTCCGATCCGTTCGACGCGATGCACATGGGCGTCACCGCGGAAAACGTCGCGGTCAAGTTCGACCTCACTCGCGCCATGCAAGACGAGTTTTCGGTCGAAAGCCATCGACGCGCCGCAAGCGCGATCCAGAACGGGTATTTCAAGAGCCAGATTCTGCCGATCGAGATCAAGGACCGTAAAGGCACCCGGATGTTCGACACCGACGAACACGTGCGCGCGGACTCGAGCGTGGAGAACCTCGGAAAACTCAAAGCCGTTTTCAGGAAAGAAGGCACCGTAACGGCCGGAAACGCATCGGGAATCAACGATGGCGCGGCCGCTGTCGTGTTGATGGAACGCAAACTTGCGGAGAAAAAAGGCTTGAAGCCGATGGCACGGCTGGTGGCATACGGCCACGCCGGCGTCGAGCCGGCGTTGATGGGTCTCGGCCCGATTCCGGCCGTGCATAACGCGATGAAGAAGGCCGGCCTGAAAGTCACGGACATGGACGTGATCGAGTCGAACGAAGCCTTCGCGGCACAAGCCTGCGCGGTCGCAAAGGAACTGGGTTTTGATCCGAAAAAAGTCAACCCGAACGGCGGTGCCGTTGCGTTGGGCCATCCGGTTGGAGCCACGGGTTGCATTATCTCGGTCAAGGCGATTTACGAACTGCAGCGCATAAAGGGTCGCTATGCGCTGGCGACCATGTGCATCGGCGGAGGGCAGGGAATCGCCGCGATTTACGAACGAATCTGAATGTGCAGGAATCCGGGACGGGTGCAAAGATCACCCCTCTCGCTTGAGTAGCTGCCCCTCAATTGAATCGCCATGCGCACGCATCTGCTCCAGCTCACTCAGACAGAGGTGAATAAATGCAAGCGCGGAGAAAACCGGCGCCACCAGACTGAACGGCGGGATGAAGTAAAGCACGCCAGTGATGATCCCGAGCAGGAACAACCGCCCACGCGCCACTGCGAAGATTCGATGCATCTCTGATTCATCGGCATGTTCGGACAAGGCATCGTAGCTAAACAGCCTTTGATTCAGATAGGCTGATAACAGCAGCGGCAAGATTGCCGTCAGTGGGCCCAGCAGCCACAGTGGCAGCGTTGCAATCCATACCAGGGCAAACAGGAAAACGGCGGCCACGGCGTTCCAGATACTTCCGATTGCCGTGCCTCCGCAGCGGCGCTCAAGTCGAGGGTAGTGTTGTTGCGCGACATGACGAACCAGCAACGGCATCGCGAACAAAGTAGCAATCAGAATCGAGGTGAGGATGACCGCCGGAATCAGAATAGCCACGACAACGGCAGTCGCGATCCACGAAGCCGCTTTGACCAAGTCCCAGTTTGCAGCCCATGTTGTTGCCGCTATATCAAGGATCAGCCTCTGGATGGCCTCGGTCCAGTTGTCCCAAAAGGCCCATCCCGCCACAACCCAGAACATAAGTGCCATCAGCATGGGCATCAGAAGTATGGTCAGAATAATGGGGTGCACAAGAGATCTCACAGCCCCGGATAATGTCTTGAAAACAGCGTTCATACTTTCTTTTTGGCTCCTTGGTTATTCTGTATATTATTGTTTTACTTATTTTTTTAATATTATTTGGACTGAATCACCGATACCCGAAGAATTCTTGTTGACATTGGCGAGAGGGCCGCTAAAATGGCGTCGTTGTTGCATTGCACCAAATGTCCGCACTTGCTATATTTGAATTCTGCCTCACCCATCGTCGCCATTCTTCCAAGGAGATTTTATGAACAACGTACCTGAGCAAGTTTTAGCCGCCAACAAGCAAGGCATGGAAACTTTCGTTGAATTAGCAGGGATTGCCGCCGCTGGCGCCGAAAAGATCCTCGACATGCAAATGAAAATTGCCAAGGCAATCTTTGCCGATAACGTCAAGCATGCCAAAGCGCTGGTTGCCGCCAAGGATGTCCAGGAATTGACGGAGATTCAAACGGCGAATACTCAGCCGTCCACCGAGAAACTCACCGCCTATGGTCGCAGCCTGTATTCCGTGGTTGCCGAGACCCAGTCGGATTTGAGCAAGTTCTTCGAGGGACGCTTTACCGAAGTTAACAAGACCATGACGACCGCTCTGGACCTGGCGGTAAAGAACGCTCCTGCCGGTTCCGAAGTTGCCGTCAATGCCGTCAAGTCCGCGATGACCGCCGCAAACCAGGCTTACGATGCGTTTAGCAAAGTCTCCAGGCAAGTCACCGAAGCAACAGAAGTTTCTATCGCTGGCGCCGCCAACGCGACCACGAAGAAAAAAGCCGCTTAAGCCCACGGCTGCCACTTAGAGGCCCCCGGAATATTCCGGGGGCCTTTGTTTTTGTAACCCGGCATCCGATAGAATCCGGGCTGATTCCTGACACCCGATCCGCCTCCTTTATTACTACGGCCCGCTGCGCATCATGCGTCTGACTGATCGGCCCTCGTGGAAAGCCCTGGATGCGCACTCGTGCGCTCAGGGCAATGCGTCCATTCTCGACTTGTTTGCGCAGGACCCGCAGCGCGCGAAAACATTCCTGATCGAAGCCTGCGGGATTTTGTTCGACTATTCGAAAAATACAATGACGGCTGAGACACGCCGCCTGATGGTAAATTTAGCCGACGAAGCCAGCGTTCCCGCCCAGATTGCGGCCATGTTTGAAGGCCGGCGAATCAATATCACCGAAAAACGCGCCGTGCTGCATACGGCCTTGCGCAATCGCTCGCAACGGCCAGTAGTTGTCGATGGACAAGATGTGATGCCCGGGATTCGCGCTGTTCTTGAGCGCATGCGCAACATGGCAAACGAAGTGCGCAACGGTACGACACGGGGCGGTACCGACCGGCAATTCACCGACATCGTGAACATCGGCATCGGCGGATCTGATCTGGGTCCGTTGATGGCCACGACTGCCCTAAGGACCTACGGTACGCCTGACCTGCGGGCGCATTTCGTTTCCAATATCGACGGCGCGCATCTGGCTGGCACCCTCGCAAGACTGGATGCCGAAACCACGCTGTTCATCGTTTCCTCCAAGACCTTCACGACTCAGGAAACCCTGACCAACGCACGCTCCGCACGTGCCTGGCTGCTTGCCAAACTGGCCTCGGTTGCCTCCGAAAAAGAACTCGTTGCACATCACTTCGCCGCCGTTTCGACCAATCTCGAAGCCACAGCCGCCTTCGGCATCAGCCCGAAACGCGTGTTCGGATTCTGGGATTGGGTTGGAGGTCGTTATTCCCTCTGGTCGGCCATCGGATTACCTATCGCGCTCACAGTCGGTTTCGACCGCTTTGAAGAACTGCTGGCCGGGGCGCACGATATGGACGAACACTTTCGCAATACACCGCTCGAGCACAACCTGCCAGTCATGGCAGCACTGATCGGGATCTGGCATATCGACTTTCTGAACCATTCAACGCATGCGGTACTGCCATACGCTCAGGACCTGCTGCATTTCCCAGCCTTCCTGCAGCAACTCGACATGGAGAGTAATGGCAAGCGCGTGGACCGATCAAGCAACCCAATCACCTATCCGACGGGCCCGGTTATCTGGGGCGCGCCGGGAACCAATGGCCAGCATGCGTTCTTTCAGCATTTGCATCAGGGTACTCAGGTCACCCCTGCGGATTTCATCGTCGCCGTTAACGCGTCGGACAACATGCCCGGGCATCACGACATCCTGCTCGCCAACTGCATTGCACAGACTGAAGCGTTATTGCGCGGTAAAAGTGTCGAGGAAGTCCGGACCGAACTCACGGCGCGCGGTATGAAGGGCGAGGAACTGGAACAATTGACGCCGCATCGGGTGTTCCCGGGCAACCGGCCGAGCAACACTCTGGTTCTAAAGCAACTTGACCCGCGGTCGCTGGGTGCGCTCATCGCACTCTACGAACACAAAGTCTTCGTGCAGGGGGCAATCTGGAACCTGAACTCCTTCGACCAATGGGGCGTAGAACTCGGCAAACAACTTGCGGGCGCCGTACTGGAAGACCTGAAGTCCGGCAAGGCTGGTTCAGGGCACGATGCGTCAACGGCGGGGTTGATCAACTACGTGCTCAAGAACAGGGACGAAGGGTGAGGTACATCACCGTTCACTCATCCGCCCATTCACAGCTTTATGAAATGCTCCCGGTAATACTTCAATTCTTCAATCGACTCATGAATGTCGGCCAGCGCCTCGTGCTTGCCGTGCTTGGAGAAGCCGGCCATGATCGCCGGCTTCCAGCGTTTGGCCAGTTCCTTCAGCGTTGAGACATCCAGATTGCGGTAGTGAAAGAACGCCTCGAGTTTCGGCATGTGCCGCGCCAGAAAACGGCGGTCCTGGCCGATCGAATTGCCGCACATCGGCGACGTACTCTCCGGCGCATGCTGCAACAGGAAAGCAATCAGTTCTGCTTCGACTTGCGCTTCGCTCTGGGTTGCCGCCTTTGACCTGTCAATCAGGCCGGTTTTCTTGTGCATGGACTTGTTCCAAGAGTCCATGCGCTCGAAAACCTCGTCCGGCTGATGCACCACCTTGACCGGACCTTCCGCAACGACATCTAGTTGCGCATTGGTGATCACTATCGCCAATTCAAGGACGCGGTCGTTATCCGGGCTGAGCCCGCTCATCTCCATGTCGATCCAGATCAGGTTATTGGGGTCCTGTGCCATAATCTCTCTTGTTTTCCGTGAATTTTCCTGACCTCATTTTGTCATAGAGCCAGACCAACATCCATGAACAGTTTCGCCATTCTTTTTCTTGCCGCACTACTGAGCGCTACTGGGTTGCGTCTGTGGCTCGCAACACGCCATGTGCGGCACATCCAGGCCAATCGCATCGCGGTTCCAGCCGCGTTTTCCGGTGATATCGGCCTTGAGGCTCATCAAAAAGCCGCCGACTACAGCAGCGCCAAGACGGGTCTTAACATGAAGGCGGTGGTCTTCGATGCCGCCATATTGCTCATCCTGACCTTCGGTGGGGGCTTGCAGGCAATCGACAATGTTGCCGCATCTTTTTTCAACAGCGGCATTCCTCGCGGCGTTGCTTTCGTCGCGATCCTCGCCGTCATCCTGTCGGTCATCGAACTGCCCTTCGACCTGTATCGGACGTTCGGCATCGAAAGCCGGTTCGGCTTCAACAAGATGACACTCGGAATGTTCTTCGGCGACCTCGCCAAGCACGCTGCCGTCGGCGCCGCCCTCGGATTGCCGCTATTGTTCGCCGTACTCTGGCTGATGGCTGGAATGGGCGAGCTATGGTGGCTGTATGTCTGGCTGGTGGCAATCGCCTTCATGCTCTTCGTCCAGTTCATCGCGCCGAGCGTCATTGCGCCGATCTTCAACAAGTTCGCGCCCATGCAGGACGGCGAAATGAAGACACGGATCGAGAATCTCATTACCCGCTGCGGCTTCACCTCCAGCGGCCTGTTCGTAATGGACGGTTCCAAACGCAGCAGCCACGGCAACGCCTACTTCACCGGCTTCGGAAAATCCAAACGCATCGTGTTCTTCGACACCTTGCTCTCGCGGCTGGAAATCGCCGAGATCGAGGCGGTGCTGGCGCACGAACTCGGCCACTTCCGCATGCGCCATGTGATCAAGCGGCTGGCACTGATGGCGGTGTTTTCGCTGATTTTCTTTTTCGTTCTAGGGCAACTCAAAAATCAGGAATGGTTCTATCTGGGACTCAACGTCGGTTTTCCCGCCACGGATGCCATGGCCCTGACGCTGTTTTTCATGGTCATGCCGGTATTCACGTTCCTGCTTCAACCGCTGTTGGCCATGTACTCGCGCAAACATGAATTCGAAGCCGACCAGTACGCCGCAAGGTTCACTCCGGCGCGCGATCTGGTTCACGCCCTGGTCAAGCTGTACAAGGACAATGCTTCCACCCTTACACCGGATCCCCTGCATTCAGCGTTCTACGACTCGCATCCGCCTGCATCGATCCGTATCGCCCGATTGGAACAACTGGCCAAAGTTTGAGAACCCAATTCGAACAAGGTGACTCATGAGCGAAATATCTGAAGGACTGGTGCGCAAGAAATGCAAACCCTGCGAAGGCGGCGTTGCGCCGATGACGCAAACCCAGATTGGTCACATGCTCAAGGGACTGTCCGGCTGGGAGTACAAAAACGAGATGGTGCGGAAGACCTTCAAGTTCAAAAACTACTATGAAGCCACCGCCTTCGTGAACGCCACCGCCTGGGTCTCCCACCGCGAAGACCACCATCCCGACATCGCGCTCGGTTACGACCAGTTAACTCTCGCGTACAGGACCCACGCGATCAAGGGCATATCCGAGAATGATTTCATCTGTGCCGCAAAAATAGATGCGCTTTTCGATCTGTAGCATCCCTTGCGGTTGGCATTGGTTTTGAAGCAGCGTTGATCACGCCGCGGCCGTTGCTGCATGGCCTGGTTGTCGGCACCTTTGGCCGGCACTATTTGGTCGAACTCACAGATCCTGAGTCCACCGGTCCTGAAACTCTGACCTGCGTCACGCGTGGCAAACGCAGCATGCTGGCTTGCGGCGACCATGTCGAAATCGCGCGTACCGGGCCCGGTCAAGGCGTAATTGAAGCGGTAGATCCGCGTTCCACGCTGCTCTATCGCTCCGATCAGTTTCGCCAGAAACTCATTGCCGCCAACGTCACACAGATCGTCATCGTGCTGGCGGTGGTGCCCAGCTTCTACGAAGAGCTGCTCAATCGTTGCATTGCGGCCGCGGAACATCAACGCCTGTCGCTCGTAATCGTACTGAACAAGGCCGATCTGGCGGGAGAAAGCACTTCCGCCATGGATCGACTGACTCTGTATTCCGATCTGGGCTATCGAGTAGTCCCGCTGTCGGCCAAGCGTGACGTATCGCCGCTGCGTCCCGTGCTCGCCGGTCAGGTCAGCGCACTGGTCGGCCAGTCCGGCATGGGAAAATCAACCATCATCAACGCGCTCATTCCCGGTGCGGCGGCTGCCACGGCGGAGTTTTCGACCGCGCTCGACTCGGGGCGCCACACGACAACCCACGCCCGGCTTTACCATCTCGACACGAACTCCGCTCTGATCGACTCTCCCGGGATGCAGGAATTCGGCCTGCATCACCTGACCTCCCTGGATCTTGCCGAAGCATTTGTGGAATTCCGGCCATTGCTGGGCCATTGCCGCTTTCAAAACTGCCGGCATCTCGTCGAACCCGGTTGCGCGCTCGCACCTCCGGATTCAACGGCGCCGGTCAACGCCCGGCGCCTCGATGCCTATCGCAAGCTGGTCAGGGAAATCGATTCGGGTAGGAAATTCTAGCGCAACGCTTTGCCAGGCTTATATCCATCTGGCAACCATCACCAGCGCGATGATGAACATCCATATCACCAGTGCGCGCCAGATCATGCCTGCCCCGCTGGTCATGGTATCAACATCGGCATCGTCACCGAGCCCCAACTCCGGACGAAAACTGACCGTGCCATGGCTGGGCAAGGTTTCGCCCAGCCGGACACCCAATGCGCCTGCGCCACTGGCCAACACGATGCCTTGCTCCTGGTCGGCCCAGGTTGTCGCCTGCGAACGCCAGCAGTACACGGCGTCCTCAAAGTCGCCGGCCGCCGCAAAACTGATGGCCGTCAGACGCACCGGTATCCAGTCGAGAAAATGGAAACTGGTCCGGGAGAATGTTCCAAAATCACCGTATTCCTGCCGCGGTCGCGTGCCCCATTTGCGCTCGAGAATTCCACCAAGGCGATAAAGCACCGCGCCGCTCGGTCCGGGCATCACCAGGAACCAGAAAATGACGCCAAACACATGGCGATGCGAATTGATCAGGCCTTCTTCAATGGCCACCCTGGCAATCTCGGTACCGTTGTATTCCGCGGCCGACTCGCCGCGCCAATCGGTCAACAGTGCGCGCGCCCGATCGAGATCGCCGGTGCGCAATGCGTCGACGATCGCCGTGAAAGCATGACTGAACTGGCGAAAGCCCAAGGTGAGATAGAGCACCGCAACGTTCCACGCCCAGGCGGCGGCGATGCTGACTTCGGCAAGGAAATAATGAATCACCCATGACGCTACGACCCATGGCAGTACGGCCAGCAGCCATGCCGCCATGCCCTGCTGCTGCTCGCCCGCGTTGAAGTTGTTCCCGAGCGCATTGACGTAGCGCGTATATCCGCGATAAGCGGCATTGCGCGGACTCAGGGGCCGAACTTGCTCGATCAACAGCGTAAAGAGAATGGCAAGGAAGGACACGAAATAATCGAATCGGGCGTAATTGAATCGGGGGTAATCGGACCACCACTTCAGCCAGCATCTTACCGGATCGCGCTGCCGGGACTGCGGGCAAGTCCGTGCTCTCGCGGAACCGACTTGACGCGGCACTCCGCAGCCGGCGCACCAACTGAGTGCAAGACGCGTTACACCGGAGGACCCGGACCTAAAGGGCAAGTCCTAAAGCAGGAAGCATTGTCCCATTTGTGGGTGGATTGGCACCACCATTGCTATCTACATTGCCAGACGGAGAATGATCTTGCTGCCTTTGCTGGGAATCGGAGCGAGCATCATCAATCAGGCCTCGACCTGGGGCCTGATCGGCATGGCCGGTTTTTCCGCCTATGTCGCCAGCAAACATGCGGTGATCGGTCTCACCCGCTCGCTGGCGTGGGAACTGGCCCCGCGCGGCATCCGCGTCAATGCCGTGTGTCCGGACTGGATTCGCACCGAGGCGGCGATGCGCTCGCTCGCCGCAATGGCGGCAAAAGAGGGTCGCTCCGAAGACGCAGTCCTCAAGAACATTCTGTCCGCGCAAGCCATGCCCACGCTAATCGAACCCGCCGACATCACCGGCATTTATCTGTTTCTCGCCCGCCATGATGCCCGTGCGATCACCGGGCAGTCCATCGCGGTTTCCAATGGCGAAGTGATGCACTGAACGATCACCGTTATTTCTCTCACCGGCAAGACCGCACTCATCTCCGGCGCCGCCACCGGTGCGAGCGCCATCGGGATAGAAGCCGACATCACCCGGCCCATCGACATTGAACGCATGATCCACCAGTTCAACGAGGCGCTGCGCCCGATTGACATTCTGGTCAACACTACCGCTGTACTTCTGGAGAAGTCTTTTCTGGAAACCACCGAGGAAGACTGGGACTTCGTAGTCGATACCGATCTGAAAGGTGTCTTTCTGAGTTCGCGCGCGGTGCTGCTGGCCATGCTCAAGCGCGGCAGTGGCTGCGTAATCAATGTGGCCTCCGAACTCGGCATCCTTGGCCGGGAACTTTTCGCGCCGTACAGCGCGGCCAAGGCCAGCGTGATTGCCCTCACGCGCTCCATGGCGCGTGAGTTCGCACCGGCGAGCCGGGTCAATGCCATCGCCCCAGGTCCGGTTAATACGCGCATGCTCTCAATCGAAAACATGAGTGCGGCAATGCTGGAGCGCGAACGCGCAATCCCGGCAGGCCGCGTCGGCGAGCCGGAGAAAATTGCCGGCACCGCCTTGTTTCTGGCATCGGAGCTGGCGAGTTTTTACTATGGGCAGGTGTTGAGTCCTAATGGCGGGGCGTGGATGGGGTAAGGGACGAGGGAAAACATGAATCGGGAATTCAAGTATGTATCTTTAGTGCCGGCACCAAGCTGGCGCGATCTGATTGAAGTGTCGTCTCTCACCGTCGTATGAGCATCGCCCGCTCTCCTGGCAACGGCAAACGAGATTACACACAACTGGCCGTCTTCAGTCTGCTGGTGGCCGGCCTGCTCTGGGGCTTGACCTGGATGCCGCTGAAATACTTCGGCACCCAGGGCTTGAGCGGGCCGATGCTCACGCTGACGAGTTATGGCCTGGTCGGTCTGCTGGCCCTGCCCTGGCTTCTGTGGCGGCGGCATGCGTGGTGGCCGCAGCGCGGGCTGGTCGCCTTGTTCGCGCTGACCGGCGGCGCGGCCAATCTCTGCTTCGTCAGCGCGCTCATGCACGGCGAAGTGGTGCGCGTGATGCTGCTGTTTTATCTGGCGCCAGTGTGGGGCGTGCTCGGCGGCCGCATTTTTCTGGCGGAGCCGCTGACGCAACTGCGTATCGCGGGCGTTGTGCTGGCTGTCACCGGCGCGGCGCTGCTGCTCGGTGGCCCGGCGATCATCGATACGCCGCCAGGAATCGTTGACCTGCTGGCGCTTGGCGCCGGGTTGCTCTACGCCTCGCAGAACATCGTCACCCGCGCGGCGGACGCAACCGCGCTCGATGCCAAAGCTTTGTTCGTCTTCGTTGGCTGCGGCGTGCTCTCCGCGATCATCGTTGGCATCGGCGGCCAACCACTCCCGCCCCTATCCGGCGTGCTGGCCGCGCAGTTGCTCGGATTCTCCGGCATCTGGATGCTGGCCGCGATGCTGTTCACCGCCTGGGGTGTCACCCACCTCGAAGCCGGCCGCGCCGCAGTGCTGCTGGTGTTTGAACTCGTCGCCGCCGCGCTCTCGGCCATGTGGATCGCCGGTGAACGCCTCGACGGCATGGAATGGGTGGGCGCCGCGCTGATTACCGGGGCGGCACTGCTCGAAGCGCGTTCCCCGTCCGGAAATACTTCCAAACAAGGATAAAACCATGGCTCAAGACCTGATGAACCGCAACGAACTGCTGGAGCTTGCCAGACAGCAGGGCTATTGCGGCGTGACGCACATCGAAGGCGACATCTGCCGCTGGCCGCGGCGCTACGACTTCCAGCCACCGTGCGGAACCAACGACATAGGGCGCATGGAATTCGACGGGCCGGATCGCGTTCTCGAATACGGCGTCGAAGCGAAATACTTCAAAATCTGGGATCGATTGCCCGGCAGCAAGGGCAAGTCGTCTGCCGTGCAAGTTTCCGATGATCCGTTGACGCTGCTGCTGTCAGCAGGCGAATAAGCGATGTCGGTTCGTCCTCGTGCCAAGAAATTACCCACTGCATGCAATCTGACCGCATTTCTCGAAAGCAAGGACGATCAGACTCTGCGTGCGGCGCTGGATTTCGAGATCAACTTCGGCAGACAATCCTCTAGGAATGGCTGGCGCATCGAACTCTCCACACTGCCGTGGCTGGCAGGATTGCGAATCTATTGTACTGCGTCAAACAGATTGATACTTATCGAGGCGGGCTCGAGCGCGCATGACTTTGGCAAGGATGTCAGAGGCGCGAGCGGTCCAGACGAAGGGCTTCGGATCACGGTTGTGTTGCGTGACGTATTTGTCGATCGTGTGCACGAGTTCAGGGACATTATGAAAGACACTGCGCGCCAGTTGCTGTTCGGATATGCGCTGGAGCGCAATGAGCTAGTGCTGTACTACCAACCGCAGATCGATCTGGCCAACGGACGAGTTGCCGGCGTTGCGCGCTTCGTCGCTGCCGGCCGATTGCCTCGAGGTCGAAATCGCCGAAAACACCGCAATGAGAAATCCGAAATTGTCCCAGACGATTCTCGACCGGTTGCGGGAAATCGACGACTTCGGTACCGGCTATTCCTCGCTGGCCAATCTGAAGCATTTTCCGGTGACGCAACTGAAAGTGGACAAGGCGTTCGTGCAGGATGTCGCGCAGAGCGCCGACGATGGCGATCGTGCTGGCCATCATCCGCATGGCACACAGCCTGAATCTGGAAGTCATCGCGGAAGGCGTGGAGACCGAAGCACAGCTCGAGTTTCTGAAGCGCAACCAGTGCAACGAGGCGCAGGGGCTTCTGTATTCCGAGCCGATTCCAGCCGAGTAATTGGCGCACTGGCTCTCGGAACGCGCGCTGGCGCCGGGTGATGCCGGGTCGCAGCGGCGAGTCTGAGACGTCGGTCAGACGATACTGTGGGGGTTTTCGACCAGGGTTTGATGCACGAAGGCCTGCAGTACCAGCATGTCGTTGGGCAACACGTCGACGAATTCCAGACCGTGCTGGTGCTGTGGACTTGCCGCGTCTGCGCTCAGTGCGGTGCTGGTACGGATGCGCGCGTTCAGCGTCAGGCTGGCAGTCGTGCCGAAAAGTTGCAGGCTGAACTTCAGGCTGAGCGTTCCACCGACTTCACCCACCGCCGCCTCGCTGTGCAACAGCATTCCGGTGGCGCTGAGGTTCACGAAAGTCGCCTCGACGTCCGTGCCGGCGCTCCGTACCTGTACCGCGAGCCCGGTCTTGACCCGCGGCGACTTGCGGATGATCAGTCCTTCGATGACTTTCGGAAAAGTCAGGTGAAGGTAGTCGAAGGGACTGCGAATCAGGCGCTCGACAAAGCTCTTGAAACCGAAGGCACCCTGGCCGGAAAAGATCCGGACCACCAGCCGGTCACCCTCGATCAACGGGTGCTGATTCGCCGCAAGAACCGGTGACGTGACCATCAGGCTGCGCCCATCGAGGTAACCGAGCAGGCGGACGACGTAGCGTTTGTTCGTCACGCTTTGCGGCGGTTCGAGTTGCAGCTGGTCGCCCACTTTCAGACGCATGTCGTCGAAGCTGTATTGTTGGGATTCGGACGCGGCCACGGGCACAGCCGCTGCGTCGCCTTTTGGCGCGGCTGCGGGAATGGGCGCGACCTCGGTTTCGGTTTCGGTTTCGGGCATGCTACAGCACCAAAAAATGGGGCGCGCACGGCCACGGTTACCATGTAAGGAAAGTGCCACCGGGTCATGCGCTACCTTGACCGCAATAACGACCATGCCGGGTAGACCTTTAGCGGGGCTTCTGCATAGAACGGCAAGCGCGCGTCCGGTCTGGCGGCAAGCAGCGCGCAGCGCAATGTTTTGGGCAGATGCTGGTGATAGCCTCCATTTCGTGAGCTTGTGGCATGAAACGGGATCGCGCCGGTGTTCATGCGCGGCATGGCCAGGCTCGCATCCGATCATCTGTTAACAGGAGAACTTGAACATGGCAAAGTATCTGTTCGTGTACCACGGCGGCGGCCACCCGGCATCGAAGGAAGAAGCGGCTAAAGTCATGGCCGCCTGGGGAAAATGGTTTGGATCAATGGGCAACGCTGTTATCGATGGCGGTAATCCGGTCGGCAAATCGTCAACGGTAACCAGCAATGGTTCGGTGGTATCCAACGGCGGCGCGAATCCGGCCAGCGGCTACAGGCTGATCGAGGCGTCCAATCTTGATAATGCCGTGGCAAAAGCAAAACAATGTCCGATTCTTTCCGCCGGCGGTTCCGTCTAACTGGCTCAGGCGATGGACATGTAGTCGTCGAACAAGCAGTTGAGCGACCAAGAGGGCCAAGGATGCTCCACAGTACCCCTTGCGGGGTACCTGTGCGGCCAATCAGGTGCATAGGCTTCATGAGCACCTTGGCGCATTGCCCGAGCGACCTTGGGCATGACCATCGCCCGGATACAGGTGCGTGCGGCAACGCATGGGGTTTGTGCGGGAGACCACCGCGTGGTGTCATTACGAGCTACACGGATTAAAGGGTAAGCGGCGCCATCAAGCTGATTTCTCGGCCAGCCAAGCGCGCCAGCCGCCGAAGCGGGTGATGTCGGTCGCGCCCGCTGCGGCGTAGGCTTCGCAGACGAAGCCCTGCACCTTGCCGCCATCGGCCAGTTCGACGGTGCCGATACCGAGCGGCGCTGGAATGCCGGCGACGAAGGAACCGAATTCGCGCGCGGGCAATTCCCGGACTTCCAGTTCGATAGCCGCGCCAGCGTCTGTGCGGATCATCCCCGGGCTCGCGGGCCGGCCACCGGGGAGCGCGTAGAGTTTGTACAGGGGCGCGATGCGCGTGATCGTTACCAGCCGCAGCAGCGGCACATCCTGGAAAGCCGGTGCGAACAGCGTCACACCCCAGGGCAGGCCATCGGCCTGAAAACCGGCCGGCACCGCAGTGGCGGAGTAATCCAGCAAGTTCATGAAATTGGTGTAATAGCCGAGGTTGGAATTGAGCTTGATGGGATCGGATTCGAGTTGCGCGATGGTGCAGTGACGCGTCAGTTCGTCACCCGCATATACAGCATCGGCAGTTTCTCCGGCAGGCGCCGCACATGGTCCACCACCATGTAATTGCGCTGGCCGAAGATGCGCGAAACGTAGCGATCCGCATTCGGATCGAGGCTCATGCAGTAGGTGAAAATGCCGTGGCGGTTGTTCTCCTCCACGGCTTTCTTGGCATCGAACATCAGGTAGTCCGCGTCGTGAACATCAATGTCCGAGGGTTCGCCGTCGGTGACCAGCAGGATCAGTTTTTTGTGCGCGCGGCGGTCCTTGAGATACGCACCGGCATGACGTAATGCCGTGCCCATGCGCGTGGACAGTTGTCCGCTCATGCCAGCCAGGCGCGCTTTCGCCAGTTCGCCATAGGGCCGCTCGAAATCCTTGAAACGGTAATAGCCGACATCGTGGCGGCCATTGGAGGAAAAGCCGTGGATGGCGAAGCTGTCGCCGATGCGAGCCATCGCCTCAGCGAGGAGCGCGGTGGCTTCGCGCGCCAGATTCAGCACCGTGGTATCGGCGTTCGCCACGTTATCGTTGGTGGACTGCGACAAATCGAGCAGCACCAGCACCGATAAATCGCGCTGTTGGCGGCCGAGAATTGCATGCACGCGCGGATCGGGCGGCACGCCGGTGCGCAAGTCGATGGTGGCATTGATGCAGGCGTTGAGATCGAGGCGATCGCCATCAAGGCGTTTGTTCAGCCGTATCGGGCGCTGCACCTGCACCGCTTTCACCAGCACTCTTAACCGGTTCACCAAGTCTTTGTTGCGCTCAAGAATGCCGGCAATATCGTGCGCATTGCCTTCGGTGGCTGGTTTTTCCAGCAACGTACACCAGGACGGCCGCTCGCGGCCAATCGCATAATCCCATTCGTCGTAGAGTATCGGCGGCGACAGCGCTTCTTCCTGGAGCTGCTCATTCTGCTTCGACGGCGCGGTAAGCTTGACGTTCTCCTCGTCGCCCGGCGGTGGCGCGGTTTCGTCCTGCTCTTCGCGCTCGGGGCCTCTTTCGCCGTCGGCCAGACGCGCGCCCTGCATCACCACGTCGTCTTCATCCGGCGCGGGCTCGCCCATGGGGCCGAAGTCCCACACGCCCTGATTGTCGTCGCGATACGCCGGCTCGACGACATAAGTCTTGAAGTTGAACTGCACGCGCATCTGACCCATGTCGTTGCCGAGCAGGCCACCCAGCGTGCGGCTTATTGACTGATCTTCCCAATAGGCCTGTTGCTCGAAAAACAAACGACGCCCCTTGTTCACCCACGGATCGTCATCGGTAAATCCATCATCAATCAATGCGCGCGCCAGACGCGCCATCAGTGAAGCCGAAGTCACGGCGCCGCCGGTCTGCGCCAGGTGAAATGTCTTCCACAAGCCGCGCAGCCCAGGAAACCGAGCGATGGCCAGTTGCTCCACACGCGCATCCTCGATCAGCGAGACCAGCGCGACTTGTATCGGCTTCAAATTGCCCACCGGGAATCGCTGCATGGTAAAAACAACGTGTGCAGCCGCGTGTGCAGCCGCCGCGCGATACAGCGCCGGACCCGACTGTCCGGGAAGGGCGCGATAGGATTGCGGCAACCGGATGGTTGGTCCCTCGATGGTCGAACGTCTCCCGCCGCTCGCCCCTCTGGTGTGAATGACCGGACGCAGTTTCATGTCCCACCCCCATAGCGCGCGCAGATAGAGCGACATGCGCCGCTCGACATCGGCGAACACGGTCTGGTCGCCTTCGGCCTGCAACAACGCCCGGCCTTCTTCGCTGTCGATCTGAAAGTAGCGTGCTTGCGCATTCGGATCGCGCATGTGCGACTGCACGCCGAGCAGTGCCCAGCGGCGCAGCCCGTCGAAACTGAGTTGCTCCAGCAGACGGTCGATGCGACTGAGAACCGGTGCGACGCCGGCCGGCGCCAGATCGGCCAACTCGCACAGGAAATCGAGATAGGCCGCGAACAGCGTGCCATCCCCGAGACGGCGCGCGGCGACGATACCCGAGGAGAAAACCTGCTCCGCGATGCGCGCATCAGTCCGGGCATAGACCGTGAGCGCAACATCGATCATGCGTAACGCGCTGGTCTCGCCGGCCTCGCGTGCAATCGCCGGGGTCTCGCGCAGACAGGCCAGCACCACGCTCCAGCCCAGCCCGGCCGTGGCAAGCTCGCGCGCGCCTTGCAGATAGCTCGTAAGTCCCTCGGGCGTAAACGAGCGCGTCGCCTCCAGCCACACCGGCTGCACCATCTCGCGGGCGTGGGGGCCCAAGGCTTCCAGCAACTCGCTGTACTCGTCAAGTCTGGTCATTCGTCATGCAATCCAGAATTACACCACGCATTTCAGAAGCAGGCACGAACAGCGGCGCCAAGCGCGTCGCGAACATCGGCATCGTCGGTAATCGGTTTGATCAGCGTGACATCGCAGGCGCTCACCGGTTCGATACCTTGGGCGATCAGCGAGCCGGCGTAGATGAGCATGCGCGTGGAGATCCCCTCCTCCAGGCCGTGGCCTTTCAGATTGCGCGCACGCTCGGCAACCGTCACCAGCTTGCCGGCGATATCCGCTCCGATACCTGATTCGTGTACCACGATTTCAATCTCGATGGCGCGTTCCGGATAGCCGAAGTCGAGCGCGCCGAAACGTTGCTTGGTCGATTGCTTGAGATCCTTGAGGATGCTCTGATAGCCGGGATTGTAGGAAATCACCAACTGAAAATCGGGATGTGCGTGGATTAATTCGTTCTTTTTTTCCAGTGGCAGCACCCGGCGTGCATCGGTCAGCGGATGGATCACCACGGTCGTGTCCTGACGCGCCTCGACCACTTCGTCGAGATAGCAGATGGCGCCGTAGCGCACCGCCAGCGTGAGCGGCCCGTCCTGCCAGCGTGTTCCGTCGGCGTCCAGCAGGTAGCGCCCCACCAGATCGGAAGCCGTCATGTCTTCGTTGCAGGCCAGCGTGATCAGCGGCTTGCCGAGCTTCCATGCCATGTATTCGACAAATCGCGTCTTGCCGCAGCCGGTCGGGCCTTTGAGCATCATCGGCATGCGCACTGCGTATGCCGCGTCGAAGGTAGACACCTCGTCGCCGAGTGCGCGGTAATACGGCTCTGCTTTGATGCGGTATTGTTCGATCAGCGTGTCGATTGCCGGCGCGTTCATCGCGTTACCTCTCACGGAGACTGGACCATCGGATTATCTTTATCTACTTTCGCCGGGGTGCAGGCACCTGCCCGGTCAGCTCGGTGCGTACCGCCGCCCACGCCGCCTGTAGCGCGGCGCGCACACCGATGGCATCACGCGCCAGGATGCGCACCCAGGCACCGGCGTTATTGGGAAGCGCGGACGCAGCGGCATAGACGCCCTCGATTGGCGCCAGCGCATGGCGCATCGCCCCGACCAGTTCCTGTGCCCTACGCGCCATGGTGAGAGCGAACAGGCTGGCCTGCGCGGCGTAACGGCCGTTGATTCCGGGCCGCGCGCGTGCGAGATCACCGCCCGTGCATTTGAAACGATCACAAACCAGTAACTTGCCCAGCAGGTCACGCACGATGATTTCCGATTCGAGTAACTCGAACGCAGCGCCGATTGCTTTCGGGTCATGCAGAATCAGCGCGTCACCAAGAATCACGCTCGCCTGCGCATCCAGTCGCACCTGAATGCCGTTGTGCAGACGCGCACGCGGAAACAGGATCAGCGGATCAGGCAGGTATTCCAGCAAGGCACCGGCAGCGGCGGCGAGCTCGATCACCTGCCGCGCGCCGCCGGATTCCATGCCGTGCACGACGGTCGATGCGGCGGATGTGACATGAGCCCACGCACCGGCACCGGCGATAACGCGCAGGCGCAGATCGTCGCGCTGGAAAATTCCACCCGAACACGATTGCAGGTACACCGTCGGCATGCCGGCCGGATCGCCCGGCATGCGCAATGCGCGGCCCAGATGAAATGGGTAGCCGACGCGCTGCCGGCAAACAGCCGTTACACCAGCCACATCGCGCGCGAATTCGATGTCGGCTTGGTAAGCCGCGCCGCTCGCAGGCGCCATACCCGCACGGGGAAAATCGCGACCTTCGACCGGAAGGTCGTGCACTTTCATCGGTCGAACAACACCTGGCTGGCAATGGCATCGACCACTGCATCGACGCCTTCACCCCTGGCGCAGTTGGTGAGCAGTACCGGTCTGCCGCCGCGCACTTCGTTTGCCTCGCGCACCATGCGCTCCAGATTGACCCCGACATAGGGCGCAAGATCGGTCTTGTTAATCACCAGCAGGTCGCACTGCATGACGCCCAGACCGCGCTTGCGCGGAATATCGTCGCCACCGGCCACGTCGATCACGAACAGCCAGTAGTCCACCAGATCGAGCGAGAATGTCGACGCGAGATTATCGCCACCGGATTCAATCAGAATCAGATCGAGATTGCCGTACTTGACATCCAGATCATCGGCGGCCTGAATGTTGAGCGTCGGGTCCTCGCGGATCGCGGTGTGCGGGCAGGCCCCGGTCTCCACCGCGAGTACACGCTCGGGATCG
Source organism: Betaproteobacteria bacterium (assembly GCA_031362885.1). Lineage (GTDB taxonomy): Bacteria > Pseudomonadota > Gammaproteobacteria > Burkholderiales > JACQAP01 > JACQAP01. The sequence continues at coordinate 27,669 of JANLTJ010000013.1, read as the reverse complement.
ATCAACCCGCTGCGGCGCACCCGCTCCGCATCTTCCTTGGTCGCCAGATCGTTGGTGATGACCGCGATGTTGGTGCCGCGGCTGATGAATCGCGGGATCAGTTGTTCGAGCAATCGGGTCTTGCCCGACCCGACCGGACCACCGATGCCAACACGTGCGCCGCCGCGCCTGCGCGCTGCCGCCGGGCGGATACTAAGGCCGGACATATCGAGGTTCATTTCTTCTCCTGGTGTCGTGCGGCTATGTAACAGCGCCGGGGGATCTGCAAAAGCGGTCTGGCTCTCGTCCTTCATCATCATCGGAACATATAACGTTGACTAAGCGGCACGACTTTCGCCGGTTCGCAGGTAATCACTTTGCCGTCAATCATGACATCGAAGGTCTGTGCATTGACCGTGATATTCGGGCAGGCGTCGTTGTGCAGCATGTGCGTCTTGTTAAGTTTGCGCGTGCCCTTCGCCGCCAGCAGCCGTTTGGTCATGCCCAGTTTGGCCTGGGTGCCGGCATCGATCGCCATCTGGTTGACGAAGTTCACCGACAGCGCTTTTTTCGCTTCACCGAACGCGCCCCATTGCGGACGCATCAGCAGCGGCTCGCAGGTCATCAGCGAAGCTGCGGAATCGCCCATCACGCCCCACGCGATGAAGCCGCCCTTTACCACCAGTTCCGGTTTGATGCCGAAGAAACCCGGGCGCCAGAGCACGATGTCGGCAATCTTCCCGGATTCAAGCGAACCGATGTACTGATTGATGCCGAAAGTGCGCGCGGCATTGATGGTGTATTTGGCGATGTAGCGCTTGATGCGTTCATTGTCACCACGCCGGGTTTTCTCTTCCGGCAATCTTCCACGCTGGTCTTTCATCTTCGATGCGAGTTGCCAGGTGCGCGCGATAACTTCATTGATCCGGCCCATGCCCTGGCTGTCAGATCCGAGCATTGAGATGGCGCCGATGTCGTGCAACACATCTTCGGCGGCTATCGTCTGCGCGCGGATACGCGATTCGGCAAAGGCCACGTCTTCCGGCACCGCCGGGTTGAGGTGATGGCACACCATGATCATGTCGAGATGTTCGTCGAAGGTGTTCACGGTGTAGGGGTTGGTCGGATTAGTCGAGGACGGCAGACAGTTCATCTGACCGGCGACGGCGATGATGTCCGGGGCGTGCCCTCCGCCGGCTCCCTCGGTGTGGTACATGTGGATGGTACGGCCGTTGATGGCCGCGAGTGTGTCTTCCAGAAAGCCGGACTCGTTAAGCGTGTCGGTATGCAATTGCACCTGAAAATCGAGGTCGTCGGCAACCGCGAGGCAGGTGTCGATCACCGCCGGCGTCGCGCCCCAGTCTTCGTGAATTTTCAGTCCCAGACAGCCGCCGCGAAGCTGACCGATGAGCGAACCCGGTTTGCTGGAATTACCGCGACCGAGGAATCCGAAATTGATCGGCCAGGCTTCCGAAGCCTGCAACATCTTGCCTACATTCCACTCCCCGCCGCAGTCGATGCCGACGGTGATCGGACCCAGCGAGCCGCCGATCATCGTGGTGAGGCCGGAGGAAATGGCATGCGCACAGAGTTGAGCGGAATCGAAGTGCACATGCACGTCAATGCCCCCGGGTGTCGCGATGAGACCTTCGGCATCGCGCACCGTGGTGGCCACGCCGCAGATCAGTTGCGGATGCACACCATCCATCACCGCCGGATTTCCGGCCTTGCCGATGGCGACGATCTTGCCGTCCTTGATGCCGATGTCGCCCTTCACGATGCCGAGCACCGGGTCGATGATCACCGCGTTGCAGATCAGCATGTCCAGCGCGCCTTGTGCACTGTCGAAACCGGACATCAGGCCCATGCCGTCGCGCAATGTCTTGCCGCCACCGTGCAGACACTCATCACCCGGAACGCAGTAGTCGTGCTCGATCTCCGCCAGCAATGAAGTGTCCCCCAGTCGCACCGCGTCGCCTGTGGTGGGGCCGTACATCGCGGCGTATTCTTTTCGGGTCATGCGTGCCATGTCTGCTCCTTAGACAAGTGCGGGAAAATTCAGTCTCAATTCTTGATCTTGAATCCTGTTCCTCAAGCGCCTTTAAATCCTCGTGCCTTCGCCTTGGCCAGCGCCTCGGCTTTCCGGTTTGCACTGCGCGTACTGCCATCGGTCAGGTTGTTTAATCCGACGATCTCGCCAGTGCCCCCGAAATCGGTGAGCGTCACTTCCTTCGCTTCACCGGGCTCAAAACGCACCGCGGTGCCGGCGGGAATGTCGAGGTGCATGCCGAAGGACGCGGCCCGGTCGAAATCCAGCGCCTTGTTGGCCTCAAAAAAATGATAGTGGCTGCCGATCTGAATCGGCCGGTCTCCGGTGTTTACCGCTTTGAGCTTCGTTTTTCTGCGGCCGACATTGAGTTCGATATCCTCGTCCGGCGTGAATATCTCTCCCGGCGTTACGGCATCGGTACCGACCGCCTGCTTGCCGGAGCGGATCGGATCATGCACCGTCACCAGCTTGGTGCCATCGGGAAACGTGCCTTCCACCTGCAACATCGGCATGAGCGCTGCCACGCCGGGCATAACGTCGTCGGTGCTGAGAATAGTCGAGCCGAAACCGATGAGATCGGCTACTGATTTGCCCTCGCGCGCGCCTTCCAGAATTTCGTCGGCGATGATCGCAGTCGCCTCGGGATGGTTGAGCTTCAAGCCTTTGGCGCGCCGCTTGCGCGCTATCTCCGCGGCGGTATAGATGGTAAGTCGTTCCAGTTCTGTCGGTGTCAGTAGCATAATGTCGCCCTCAAGCTGACCTTCTCAATACGCGCCTTATTTAGCTCGCAAACGAGCGCGAGTCCTGCACTTCGTGGCGCATCGCCGCGATTTCGGTGGCGGGCATGTAGGCACACATTTCATCGACATCCGGTACCGGCTGGCACAGCAGGTTACTCAACATTGGCCGCACGCGCAGCAGCACCTTCTGTGCATCGATGTGGCCGATCATACCCAGGCGCAGCGCCGCTCCGATCAGCCCGGTGCAAAGCGTGTGCGCCGAGACGGCGCGACAATCATCCTCCGTCATGCCAATGGCGCTCCACAACAGTCCCTGCGCCAGCGGCAGGTGGCCAAAGGTTTTTTGCTGCGAGATCAGCGCACGGTATTGGGCTGCACCAGCCGTTCCGAGTTTGGCATGCACGGTGAGGAGCGAGGACCCGGCACGTCTGGATCCGTCGCGCAATTCCATTGCCAGACTCATGGCGTCGAACATCGCGTCGATTTCCGCGACCCGATCGAGGCTGCCATTGGCGCGATGTGCCGCCAGCAGCGCGCTGGCGTCGCAGGTGGCCCAGCGATGCTGAAGCTGCCCTTCGACAAAATCCGCGAGTTCCTGAGGGGATACGACTTCGCGATCGCCGTGCAGGGTTTCGAGTCCGCCGGAAAAAGCAACGCCGCCGCCGGGGAAAAAACTGTCGGCGTGCTGGAGCGCGCCCAGTAGGCTTTGCAGCTCAGGCATCGCCGATGCGCCTGACGCGGCCATCCGCCAGGAAAGGCTCAATGCGTTCGAGATAACGCTGTACCGGGCCCTGCAAGGCGATGCGCAGCAACTCGCCCTCGAAGCGCACCGCCCAATGCATGTTGCCTGAAAAATAACCGAGCTCGAGTGCGGCAGCGCTATCGCGCGGGGCGAGCGTCAGCCACTCCGTCTCGCGCATGCGCACCACAACCGCGCGTTCATCGGTCAGCATCAGCACCGCGCCGTTGTACAGATGTTCGGCGCGATCGAGAATGACGGCGCACTCGGTACCGACATCGGTAGCGGCGCGTAGCCGGTGACGGTGCGTGTCCTCCTGCGACAGCGTCACATACTCGACCCTGCCCCGATGGCTCAGGTCGTGCAGCCTGCCGGCGATGACAGGATCATTCGCCGCGCCGATGATGTTTTCGAGTTTCAGCATTTCATTTCAATAAATCGCCCTCCGGCAGGACCGTGCACGAGGCACGGCGCCTGCCGGTACGGCAACTGCATCAGCGATGTGCCGGCTCTTTCTGGTTGGGGATGCCTGCAATCGGGGACTCGTCGGTACCCACGGTGCTGCGGGTGATCGCTTCGACCATTTCGCGGGTGGCGTCCGGATCGGTGATCCACTTCTTGTAGAAGTCGTACGGGCAGGCTGCCACGCCTTTGTCGCCCTCGTGCGAGTTAATAAGACCGGTGTAACCACGATGCAAGAGCTTGAACAGGTGATTTTCCGACTGCATGTTCTTGCGTGCGTCGCGGATCAGGCTCTTGGACAGTGCGGCGTACTGGATGCCGTAGTCTTCTTCGCCGCATTCTCCAAGGGTGCGGCCGTCGAATCCGATGATGGCCGAATGACCGAAGTAGGAGTACACGCCGTCGAAACCCGCGGCGTTGGCCACGGCAACGTACACGTTGTTGGCCCAGGCCATAGACTTGGCCATCATGACCTGCTGCTCCTTGGCAGGGTACATATAACCTTGGCAACGCACGATCAGTTCCGCTCCCTTCATGGCGCAGTCGCGCCAGATTTCGGGATAGTTGCCGTCATCGCAGATAATCAGCGAGACTTTCAGCCCCTTGGGACCTTCGGTCATATAAGTGCAGTTACCCGGATACCAGCCTTCGATCGGTACCCAAGGCATGATTTTGCGATACTTCTGCACGACCTCGCCCTTGTCGTTCATCAGGATCAGGGTGTTGTAAGGCGCCTTGTTCGGGTGCTCCTCGTGACGCTCGCCGGTCAAGGAAAACACGCCCCAGACTTTGGCGGCGCGGCAGGCAGCCGCAAAAATTTCGGTCTCTTCTCCCGGGCAACTCGACGCCGTGTCGTACATTTCCTTGCTGTCATACATGATCCCGTGCGTGCTGTACTCGGGGAAGATCACCAAGTCCATACCGGGCAAGCCGGTCTTCATGCCCTTGATCATCTCGCCGATTTTTTTGGCATTTTCCAGCACTTCTTTACGGGTGTGCAAGCGCGGCATCTTGTAATTGACAACCGCGACCCCAACACAATCGTTGCTGCTCGATATGTCACCGTGCATCATGATGTAGCTCTCCTCTCATCGTCAAACGTTGAACAAACTTCTCTCTGCTTTCATCCACGGGCCGGCAATTCCCCACGGATCCCCCACAACCGCTTCCTGCTTAATAAACCGATTGCTCCGCTAGCAGTTTGTTGAAAAACGCTTCCGGACGATGAAAACCGGGCAGATTGAATGAAAATGCAAGTCGTAACATATTGATTTCATTTGTAGCCGTTTTTTCAGGCTTGCGTCGTCGTGTGCTCAAAGATCGATTTTCAACAAACTGCTAGATCGTCAGATACGCATGAATGCTTTTTGTATCCAGAGTATCCTTGAATCCTTCGTAAACAAATTGACCCCGCTCGATAATCAAGAATCGATCAGCGATTTCCTGCGCGAAACTCAGCACCTGCTCGGACACCAGCAAGGCAAACTTGCGGTCTACCTTGAGCTGATTGAGCGCCCGCGCAATATCCTTGATGATCGACGGCTGAATACCCTCGGTCGGCTCGTCCAGCACCAGCACCCTGGGGTTGCTCACCAGTGCGCGCGCAATCGCGAGCTGCTGCTGTTGCCCCCCGGAAAGATTGCCGGCGCACCGAAGGCGCATTTCGCGCAACACCGGAAACACGGCGTACACGTAATCAGGAATTTTCCTGCTTGGCGCGGTTTCCATTCCCGCCATGATGTTCTCCTCCACCGTCAGATAGGGAAATATCATGCGCCCCTGCGGCACGTAGCCCATACCGGCGGATACGCGATCGAAACTCTCCGCGTTGGTAATTTCCCTCCCGTTGAGGACGATTTTTCCTCCGCGCGGGCGCAGGATACCAATCAAGGATTTCAGCAGCGTACTCTTGCCCATGCCATTGCGACCCATGATTGCGATGGTCTCGCCATCCTTCAGCTCGAAGGATGCGTCGCGGATCACATGACTCTCGCCGTAGAAGACGTTCAATCCCGTTACGCTCAGCACTGGCCTATTCCTCCCGAGTCAATGACCCAGATAAACTTCCTTGACCTTTTCGTCGTTCTGCACCTGGTCCATGCTGCCTTCGGCGAGAAGGCGGCCCTGATGCAAAACCGTAACCTTATGCGCGATCATGCGCACGAAGGCCATGTCGTGCTCGATCACGACAATGGAACGGCCCTTTGAAATACCATTCAGCAGCTCCGCCGTTTGCTCTCTTTCCCTGGGGCTCATGCCCGCCACCGGTTCGTCGAGCAACAGCAGTTCCGGATCCTGCATGAGCAGCATACCGATCTCCAGCCATTGTTTCTGTCCGTGGCTCAACTGCGCGGCCTTGTGGCGCAGGGCTTCGTGCAGAAAAATTTGATTGGCAATCAGATCGATCTTGCGAATCAGATCCGCGTCACGCCTGAAAAATAGCGAGCCGAGGATGCCGCGCTTTTTCGGGTAAGAAATTTCCAGGTTCTCGAACACGGTCAGGTCTTCATACACCGACGGATTCTGGAATTTCCTGCCGACACCGATGCGCGTGATCTGATACTCGATCATCTGTGTCAAATCGTGGTGATTGAAACGGATTTTTCCGTTCGACGGTTTGGTCTTTCCGCAAATCATGTCAAGCAGCGTGGTCTTGCCCGCCCCGTTAGGGCCGATCACGCAGCGCAGCTCGTCTTTGTCAACATACAGGGTCAGATTGTCCATGGCCTTGAAGCCGTCAAACGAGACGCTCAGATCCTCTATCGACAGGATGATCTCGCTCATGTTTCACTCCCATCGCGATCGGCAGCGGTGGGTTTGATGAGATTGGGCAGAATGCTCCGGTAGCCGCGAATGCGCTCGAGCAAGCCAGCCAGCCCAAGTGGCAGGAACATCACCACGAAAACGAACAGCCCGCCGATGAAATACGTCCAGTACTCGACGAAATTTTCGGAAAACAAGGTCTTGGCCGCGCCGACCAGCAGGGCGCCGTAGACGGCACCGATCAGCGACAAGCGGCCACCGACCGCGGCATAAATTACCATCTCGACGGAGGGCGTAATAGTCACCAGCGAAGGCGACGCCAAGCCGACCTGGATGGTGAATAACGCGCCTCCCAGGGAGGAAAATAACGCCGCGACGGCGAAAATAAACGCCTTGAACAAGGCCGGGTCATAGCCGGAAAAGCGCACGCGATCCTCTCGGTCCCGGATCGCCACCAGTACCTTGCCCAGACGGCTTTTCAGAATGAAGCCCCCGGCGGCCACGCTCAGGAGCAAGAGCGCGCAAGTGATGAAATACATCGAGCGTTTCGCCGTGTCCGTATCCAGGTCGATGCCCATGAAAGTGCGGAAATCGTTGATGCCGTTGACACCACCGGTCACGCCTTGCTGACCGATGATCATGATGGACATGATCGCGGACAGCGAAAGCGTGATGATGGAAAAATACACGCCGCCGATCCGTTTACGGAAAATCGCATAGGAGAAACCGAATGCCAGTAGCGGTGGCAGCAGCAAGATGGCCGGAATGGTAAACCAGACGTGGTGAAACGGCTCCCACCACCAGGGCAGGGTTTCCACGCTGTTCCAAACCATAAAATCGGGCAGAGATGAACCGAAAAAAGCCGACAGCGCCTGTGCCGAGCTGTCAGCCGAGGTCGATTCGAGCTTGAGGAACATGGCCATCATGTAACTTCCGAGGCCGAAAAACACGCCTTGCCCGAGACTCAATATCCCGCCATAACCCCATATCAGCACGATACCGACCGCACAGAACGCCAGGCTGAGATATTTCGCCGCCAATCCGAGACGGAAGACATCCAAGCTAAGCGGCAGCACCGCGAACAGCAGCATGGCGAGAATCACCATGCCGGCTCTGCCTATCCAGATGCCGCGGTCGCTCAGATCCGCGGCCGCGGCATCCCCGGCACGCGCCAGCGGTGCGCTCTCGCCGCTCATCTTCTTACCTTTGCCGCGAACAATCCGTTGGGCCGGAAATACAGAACCACGATGACCAGCACCAGAATGCTGGCGCGCGCCATGGAACCACTCATGCCGAATTCAAACCAGGACTGCAATTGCCCGATGATGAACGCCGAGGCAATCGTTCCAACCAGACTTTCCACCCCGCCAAAGACGACGACAATGAAAGTATCGACGATGTACTGCTGGCCGGTAGTCGGCCCGGTCGAGGCGAGCATGGTGAAGGAACTGCCCGCGATGCCGGCGAGGCCGCATCCGAGCGCGAATGTGTAAGCATCAACACGCCGGGTATTGATGCCGGCGGCGCCAGCCATGGCGCGGTTTTGCGTTACAGCCCGGATCAGAATTCCGTAACGCGTGCGGTACAGAAGCAAATAAACCAGTACCGCCGTGACGATTGCCAGGCCGATGATGAATAACCGCGACAACGGCAGCGCAACGCCTTCGCTGGCCTGCCAAGCCCCCTGAAGCCAGGAAACGGTCGGCACCTCAACCTCGCGCGGATTGATAAATTGGCGATAGCACTGCTGGAGAATAAGACTGACGCCCCAAGTCGCCAGCAGCGTATCCAGCGGGCGGTGGTACAGAAACCGGATCAGGCCGCGCTCGAGCAGAAAGCCGAAGAAACTGGTAACGACGAACGCGAGCGCAATGCCCACGAAGATATACGCGTCCATGTAACCCGGCAGGTAATGCTGGAAAAAATAAGCAGTGCCGTAACTGGTGTAGGCCCCCATCGCCATTAATTCGCCGTGGGCCATGTTGATGACGCCCATCAGGCCGAATACGATGGCCAGCCCCAGAGCCATGAGCAGGAGAATGGTAAAAATGCTCAGGCCGGTAAACGCCTGCATGGCGAACATATCCGCGGTCATGTGATAGTCCGCCCTTGTTTCAACCGATCAATTCCACGTGCCGAGGACAACGTGGCGCGAAGAGCGCTGCGCAAACGTGCTTTGCGCAGATCCTCCGCGCCAAGTCCTGGTTCAAGAACTTTCCTTGGCACCGTTTCCTTTCGTTACAGCTTCGGGAAAGGATTCGGTTCGATCAAACCCGATTCATAAATCATATCCACCTGACCATCCTTGCGGAACATACCAATACGGGCATGTTTCCACAAATGGTGATTTGAGCTATGGAACTTGACTTTTCCTTCCGGTCCATCGATGGCCAGATCGGAAGAGGCCGCGACTACTTTCTCCACGTCGAAACTCTTGGCTTTCTCGGCCGCCAGTTTCCACAGATATACAGAGGTGTAACCGCAGGCCAGCGTATCGCCGGTCGGGCGGTTCGCGCCGTACTTGGCCTTGAACGCCTTGACGAACCTCTCATTCGCCGGATTCTTCAGGCTCTGGAAATAACCCATGCAGGTGAGCGTACCTTCGGTATTGTCAGGGCCGATGCCCGATACCTCCTCTTCCGACACCGCGAGCGAGAGCACGGTCTGGTTCTTTCCGGTAATTCCGGCAGCGGTCAATTGCTTGAAGAAAGCGACGTTCGAGCCCCCGACCACGCAGTTCAGGATCACATCGGGTTTGGCGGCCTTGATTTTGTTGATCTCGGACGAAAACTCGATATGGCCGAGCGGGTAGTAACCTTCACCAGCCAGCTTGCCGCCAAGACGAGTCAGCGTCGCTTTGGCGATTTTGATGGTGGTACGCGGCCAGATGTAATCCGAGCCAATCATGTAGAAGCTCTTGCCCTTATTCTTGTACAGCCATTCCATGGCGGCGATCACGGACTGCGTCGCTTCCTGTGCGGTGTACATGATGTTCGGCGACTGCTCCAGACCTTCGTAGTAAGTCGGGTAGTAAAGCAGCCCCTTGCTCTTCTCGAACACCGGCAGCACAGCCTTGCGCGAAGCCGAGGTATAGCACCCCATCACCGATGCGACTTTATCTTTTTCGATCAGCTTGCGCGCTTTTTCCGCGAAGGTCGGCCAATCGCTGGCGCCATCTTCGATGACTGCCTCGATGCGCTGACCCATAACACCGCCAGCTTTGTTGATTTCCTCGATCGCCAGCATTTCCGCGTCCACCACGGATTTTTCCGCGATCGCGATGGTCCCCGTCAGCGAATGCAGGATGCCGACCTTCACCGTGTTGGCGGCTTGTGCGCCCCTGGGCCAGATAAAAGGCGCCGGCAAAACGCCTGCCGCGGCCGTAGCGGCCCCGGCCTTTATAAAACCTCGTCTGTCTAACTTGCTCATTTGTGACTCCTCATCCCATCGAACAATACACCGCAATACGCGGCAATCGCCCCTGGCCATCACTTCCGGCCTGTGGGCTCCTCTGCCTTACCCGACTCCGACACCATCGCCTCGGCACGACTCACTGACACTCTTTCGCAGACACACTTTCAAGCGACTCCGTTTGCTGGCTCCCTGCCTAGGCAATATCCAAGCCAACGCCCTTCAAACTGCCGTTTGCCGATCATGTTCCCGAGCGGGTCGAGGCGTAGATCGCAATGGAAGCAAGGCTGCCTGGCAGGGACCACGCGCCTCAAAGGTAATGCTGATAACAAACCTGCCGCGCCGCTCAGATCGTTCCAGCGCGGACTCATGACGTAGAATATTTTCGCCTTTGCCCTAACTTCGTGCGCGGGCCAGGTTCCGGCGCCCAATCGCAGGGCATCATGGGCATTTTCAGGTTATTAAAGGCTGCGGAGGATTGTATTGTACCCGCCGCGCCTCATAAACGTTACGCACGCCCGATTCAAATGTCGATCCACTTTCGCGGCCTATCGATGACAACCCCGACTTGCACAGAAACAAACGCCCGGTTGCGCCCGCCTCTACGCGACACAGGCTTTCGATCAAAACAAAAAATAACGCTGCGCCATCGGCAATGAGGTGGCTGGCTCGCAGGTCAAGTGTTCGCCGTCGGCGCGCACTTCGTAGGTTTCCGGGTTCACTTCGATTCTTGGCAGGTAGTCATTGAGTGGCAGGTCTTTCTTGCCGATGGTTCGAGTTCCGCGTACGGCAACCAGATGTTTGCGCAAATCCAGCTTGTCGCCGATGCCGTTCTGCAGACCCGCCGCCGATACGAACGTCAGCGAGGTCGCCTGACAGGCCAGCCCGAAGGCCGCGAACATCGGCCGATAGTGCACCGGCTGCGGCGTCGGAATGGATGCGTTCGGGTCGCCCATCGCGGCCGCAGCGATCATGCCGCCTTTGACAATGAGACTCGGCTTGACACCGAAGAACGCCGGTCGCCACAGCACAATGTCCGCGAACTTGCCGACTTCGAGCGAACCGACTTCGTGCGCGATGCCGTGGGTGATGGCCGGATTGATGGTGTACTTCGCGATATAGCGCTTGACGCGAAAGTTATCGCAATCCGGTTTATCTCCGGACAGCGAGCCGCGCTGTACGCGCATCTTGTGCGCGGTCTGCCAGGTACGCATCACCACTTCGCCCACCCGGCCCATGGCCTGGGAATCGGAGGACATCATGCTGATCGCGCCCAGGTCTTGCAGAATATCTTCGGCGGCGATGGTTTCCCGGCGGATACGTGACTCCGCGAACGCCACGTCCTCCGGAATACCGGGGTCGAGGTGATGGCAGACCATGAGCATGTCGAGATGCTCGTCCAGTGTATTGACCGTGAAAGGTCGTGTCGGGTTGGTCGAAGACGGCAACACGTTGGCTTCGCCGCACACGCGAATGATATCTGGCGCGTGGCCGCCTCCCGCACCCTCCGAGTGATAGGTGTGAATGGCTCTGCCGCGGAAGGCCGCAATGGTGGTATCAACGAATCCGGATTCGTTCAGCGTGTCGGTGTGGATTGCGACTTGAACGTCCATGTCATCGGCCACCGCCAGGCAATTGTCGATCGCCGCCGGCGTGGTACCCCAGTCCTCGTGCAGCTTCAGGCCCATGGCGCCCGCGGCCACCTGCTCGATCAGCGGCCCCTTGAGACTGCTGTTGCCTTTACCCAGAAAACCGAGATTCATCGGGAACGCCTCGGCCGCCTGCAACATGCGCGCGATGTGCCACGGTCCCGGTGTGCAAGTCGTCGCGTTGGTGCCGGTTGCGGGTCCGGTGCCGCCGCCCAGCATCGTGGTGATGCCCGACATCAGCGCTTCTTCAATCTGCTGCGGGCAAATGAAATGAATATGCGAGTCCACTCCGCCTGCGGTGGTAATCAGGCCTTCGCCAGCGATGATCTCGGTGGATGCGCCAATGACGATCGTCACCCCGGGCTGAATGTCCGGGTTTCCGGCCTTGCCGATGCCGGAGATCCGGCCGTTCTTGATGCCGATGTCGGCCTTGACGATGCCCCAGTAATCCACGATCAGCGCGTTGGTGATGACCGTGTCCGCGACCTCGGCATGCAGACGCTGGCTCTGCCCCATGCCGTCGCGGATCACCTTGCCGCCGCCGAACTTCACTTCTTCACCGTAAATGGTGTGATCCTGCTCGACTTCGATCCACAATTCGGTATCGGCAAGCCGCACGCGGTCGCCGACGGTGGGGCCATACATGTCGGCATAGGCCGAGCGCTCCAGCCTGGAACTCATTTCAGCGCTCCCATGACTTTGCCAAGAAATCCATACACCGCACGTGCCCCACCGAGTTCGACCAACTCAACACTGCGATTCTGACCCGGCTCGAAGCGCACTGCGGTACCGGCCGGGATGTTGAGCCGATACCCATACGCACTCTTGCGCTCGAAATGCAAAGCCTCATTGGTTTCAAAAAAATGGTAATGCGATCCGACTTGCACCGGGCGGTCGCCGCTGTTGATCACCGTGAGCGAAATGGTTTTCCGCCCGGCGTTAAGTTCTATCGTGCCGGGCTGCGTTCTCATCTCTCCTGGAATCATTGTTGTTCTCTCGCGTCGTTGGATTGCATCACGGAATTGGATGGTGGACCGTCACCAGCTTGGTGCCGTCCGGGAAAGTCGCCTCGACCTGAATGTCTGGAATCATCTCCGGCACGCCTTCCATCACCTCGCCGCGCGTGAGCAGAGTCGTCCCGAATCCCATTAATTCGGAAACACTTTTGCCATCGCGCGCGCCTTCGAGAACGCCGGCGGTAATGAAGGCAACCGCTTCCGGGTAGTTCAGTTTCAGTCCGCGCGCCTTGCGCCGCTCGGCCAGCAGCGCGGCAGTAAAAATCAGCAATTTGTCTTTCTCTCTGGGCGTCAAATCCATTTTCTCGAAGCTCCGCGCATGAATATCCGCCTACGATGTCAAAGATTGCCAGGAAGCACAAGCCCGGAACCCGGATTGTTGAATGTTTCGCGTTTCAAGATGCAGAATCAGAGCTCCTGCGCAGTCACCCGGCCACCCCAGGATTGCCCGCGCTGCGTCGGAAGTTTTTAAAAAATTCCCAGATCATCCGGCTGGCATCCGGGCCGCCCGGATCGTTAAACGCGTGCGTGCCGTTGCCTCCGCTCCAGGCATGGGCTAGGCCCTCCACCAGAGCTTTACGCAGCACGAGTGTGTCCCCATGGCGGTAGTCGCGCAGTTCGTATGGGTAGCGCCCCGCGCCTGACTCGTTGCGCGTGACTTGCGTTACTGCCGCGTCGCCAACGTGGCTCAGGCGGAACATCGACAGGAACTGGTCGGTCACCTGATCGGCATTCACCGGATGAACCGTGTCGTCCCCGCTGCCGTGTATCACCATGGCGGGTACGAAGGTGAAGTCCGTCTGCGCAATGGCCTGGCGTGCGGTACTCTCTGTCGAAGCCCGTGAACCGTTCTTCATGGCCTTGGTTGCCTGGGAAACCGATTCGGCCGCGCCATACATCAGGCCGGAATGCATCGCGCAGGCGGCGAAAAGCTTGCCGTAGCAACTGGCCATGATACTCGTCATCGCGCCGCCGGCGGAAAGCCCGGCGATGTAGACGCGGTCAGGATCGACTCCGTATCCGGCAATAACGTCACGCACCATGCCGGCGATCAGCGCCGCTTCTCCCTCGGCCCGCAACGCGGCGGGGTCGAACCAGTTCCAGCAACGATACGCATTGGCCAACCTTCTTTGTTCCGGATATAGCACCAGAAATCTTTCCTGGTCGGCAAGCTGATTCATACGCGTGCCGCTGGCAAATGTCATGGGGTCTTGTTTGCATCCATGCAGCATCACCAGCAGCGGCCAGGATTCGCCGGCGGCAAACCTGCCCGGCAGATACAGGTAGTAGTTGCGTTTCGCGTGCGGGGGTGAGAAGAACCATAACTTGCGATGCGACTCGGTATGACTGCCTTCCACCCAACGCCCCAGGGGTCGAGGGCCCAGACTTCGTACCAGACGACCGGCAAATATGGAGACGCTACTCAGAAAGCGTTTAAATGCATCCCACATGGGTCATGATTCCGGGTTATTCAATTAGCCGTACGGCGCTTGGCCAGCGTACCAGTGTGATATGCAATTCATGTTGCCGCGCCGATCCATGGCTGCCCGTTAATTGCCGGAGGAAAATTGGCGTCGTCCGTCATAGCCGCGCGAGTCACCGCAAATGCAAGACGAAGTAAACGTCAGGGCCGGGTCGCCAGGAACAAATACTGGTTGAGGCAGAAGAAATAGCGGCCTTCCCCGTGGAGCGCCTGGAGATCGGCGGCCCAGGCTGACAGATCTTCTTCGGGCATGGCCTTCCGCGCACGCGCGAAGTCCTGCATGATCGGGATCATGTGATAGCTGTAGCTATCCGGATCGCATGCGAGGTTCAGTTGCGGAATCAGGGAAACGGCTTCGATATGGAAACCCGCTTCGCGCAACATTGGCGCCAGTGTCCGTGGCAGCGACGTGTGAGCGCAGTGCGTCTCGAATGCCCGCAGCACGAGCTTCATCCGTTGCGCGTCACTCGACACCCACACAATTCCATCCCAATCCGCGGCGACGGCCGCGATACGGCCTCCGGGACGGAGCGCGCGCCACATTTCCGCAATCGCGGCACCGGCCTCGGGAACATATTCGAGCACCTGAACTGAAACCGCGACATCCGCCTGCCCATCGGGAACTGGCAGTTGTGTTGCATCGGCCTCGTGAAACTCCACCCACGGTGTACCCGCGCAGCGCGCACTTGCCGCATCAAGCATGGTCGCGCTGCGATCGATGCCAAGCACTTGACCGTTTGCGCCAACTGCTTGGGCGAACTCCTGCGCGAGGAAGCCTGCGCCGGTGCCGATATCCAGCACCCGCTCACCGGACTTCAAGCGCAAACCGGTCAGCACTGCCTGACGGCGCTGGCGAGCATCCCTGGTGACGTAGAGCGCCTCCAGCCGCCTTAGCGTATCCGCGTCGAATCTTGTACCCATCGATATCCTTCACGACCGCGTTGTAAATAACACCCCGTCAGTCTAGTGCCGATTCGGGATGCCTCCAAGCCGATTGCGCGGCGGCCGTTGGCGCCCTTCGAAAGGACCATAATCGATGATGCACTTTAGTCAGAAAGAGCTCTCGCTTGCCACGGCGGGGGCTTTTTTCGGGTGAGTCAGCGACGGGGACACAATGCGAAATGACGCAACACGGCGCAATGCCAGGAATTGCATCTCAGGCGATCCCGGATAGTGAGTGGATAACAAGCAAGTCAGTGAATGTTCTTCCTCTGAATCTCCGCGTTGCTCCGTGGTTCATCTGCGCTCTTCAGGATAAAGTCTATTTTTTTGCGTCTTTTGTGACTTCCTCTACTTTCTCGCCCGCCTCTTCCAGTTTTTCGCCGACCGTCTTCACGGCGTTATCGATCTTTTCACCGGCCTGTTGGGCCGGGCCTTTCTTTTCGCAGGCCGTTAGTCCGGCGACCGCAAAACTCAAGGCAATTGCGATTGCAACTCCGGATTTTAATTTCATTTATTCGCTCCTCTGATTGTGCAGACAGAAACGCAGTCAACATTAGCACGCATTGACGGTCTCTTCCTGCGGTTCTTCGGGTGGATTTCCGGCAGTATGGATTGGTTGTTCGAATCAGGCCAGCAGCGTGAATTAACATCGGTTCTCTCCCGCCGTCCTTTATCAACTAGAATTAGTGAGTGCTTTTTTCTGCCGAGTAATCCCCATGCGACTGCCTGCACTTCTGCTCGTTGCCACCCTGCTGCCCGCCACTGCTGTTGCCTATGAGCCCGAACTACCCGAACCGGGCGGCATCAGCCGTTATACCTTCGCCTGGCCGCTGGGCGAAGGCATGCTGAAGCCACGCGGTGCCAGTACCAAAGGCGGGGCAGTTATGCTGGACCCGGGACCGAGCCAGGAGTGGACCCGATTGCGTGCGGCGGGCGTGAGCGATTTTGAGCGCGATCGTCGTGCGATCCTCGCGATGGCCGGTCCCTATCGGGTGAGCTTCGATTTTCTCGAAGTGGCGAGGTATGACCCGGCCCTCACGGCGGACGCGCCTTACCAGAGCTGGGGGACCGAATATGTATTTGTCGGCGACGATCGCGGCGAATTCATCGCCTTGCAACATGTGCTGGTGATGCGCGTCATGCAGCAAGACGGCAGCACCAGCGAGCCTTTCGTCATTCGTCACTGGCGCCAGGAATGGCGTTATCAAGCCAATAGCGCGCTGGTGTACCAGGGATCAGACGCGTGGGCTGTCTCGAAGATCCCCGAAGCCAGGCGTCGGGGCGCCTGGGTGCAGTCCGTGTATCAGGTTGACGACTCGCCGCGTTATGCCGCGCCGGGACGCTGGCAGCACAGCGACAGTTTCTCGACCTGGATCAGCGATGAGACCTGGCGTCCGTTGCCAAGGCGAGAATGGAGTGTGCGTAGCGACTATCAGGTGCTGGTAGGAACCAACCGCCATACCATTACACCAAGCGGGTGGATGCAGGAGGAAAACAATCTGAAGCTGGCGCTCGATGAATCCGGAAAACCGCGCGCACTTCTGCCCTACTTGGCGCGTGAATATGGGGTGTCCCGCTACGAGCGCATCAAGGACTACGATTTCGATCCGGGCAGGAATTACTTCGAAACAACCGAACCGTTCTGGCGCGAAGTACGCGCCGCGTGGAACAGGATCGGCCTCGCCGGGCGCTTCAGACTGGTGAAGCCTGTGGACCAGGGGCAGTTATTTCTGCCCTTTTTTGAGTACGCGGAAAGCCTTGTGGAGGGCAAGCCCTTCGTCATCGAAGAAGCGCGCCTGCTGATAGAGAGAATCCTGCGACAGGACTACCTGGCTCCACCCGCTTGAATTCCGCACCGCTCACCTAATCGGTGCGCCAGTCCGGCGCTCACGCTCTTAGCGTGCCATGACCCCGGGCACCATATCATGGTCATGTACAGGTTGCGCTGCCACCTTGTTGCGCTGTTTCCTCGCCATCGCAGCCGCCGGTTTGCGCCGTGCACTGCGATGTATCACGCCGTGCGCGATCGAGGGTTTGACGACATCGAAGTAAGGCGATATGTCGAAGTCGCGTGGCGAATACAGACTGAAATGTCGAATGGTCAGCAGCTCAAGGTTGTGCGCATCGGCACCTGGATCGTCGCGACGCCGGATCATGTCGGGCAGGATCGGGTATCCGACGGATTGAAAGGCTTGCGCTATCAGGGTCGAGCAAATTGCCTTGGTCGGGTCGCCGCTGCCAAAACCCATCATGCGCCGGCGCCAGCGTCTGGGGAGCGGGGGCGTGGGCAACAAATAGCGCGCGAGATCAATCAGATTTTTCAGATCGTACTTGTGGCCCAGGCGCGATATGGCGTAGTCAACCACCCGGCAAGCGTCTTCGGCGCTAAGCGCGGCCGGACGGCAGATCCGGGTATGAAATGCAGCATAAGTGCTCACCGGAACCGCCTGCACGCCTTGGACCATGTCAACTTCGATTAGATACGGCTCGAGATTGCCGTCATCAGCTTCATTCGGATTCGGGCCGACATATAAGGCGGCATGCGACCAGGTGGACTGGGTCAGATACTTGATCGCGCTGCTGACCCGGGTGTTGCCCTCAACGAGCAACACATCCCCGATGCGCAGGGTTGGCGCAAGCTGCTCCGGTGGCGAAGTTGTTAGCGGCCGGTAATTGGCCACCGGCGTGCTGAGGTAATTCGCCAGAGACCTACCAATCACTCTTGAAATAAAGCGCAACATAAGCAGATCTATCGTGAATGTTCTTGCAACAAACAATGCATATCCCGTGCCATTGCAACTGTCTTAAGAATCCATTCGAAATCGCATACTGGTTCACCGCCTAGAGGCAGGGCGGTCGTGCCTCCAACCGCCCATTGCGGCAACGCGGCGTTCTCGGCACAGTTCATTTGCATTCATCCTATGTGGCGTGACGCAGCAATATCCGGTTAAATTTCGACCAAGTTCAATTGGCTGGTGAGATCTGATTGATTTTCTGGGGTCTTCGTGGGGCTGGAAAGAACAAGACATATGTAATTTCTCGAACACAGAGACCAAAAGTATCTGTAGCAACGTGTATGGCGACGCATCGAGTTAAAGTTCCTTCGTGCCGCGTGACTACGAGCCTTTCGGATTGAAGTGCAGCGAATTGCCTCAGCAAGAGCTCTTGCGTGCGGTTTATCCAATGCTAATTGCAAATGCATTTGCGGTATGTGCTGTACCGCACACGCGCACGCGAACACTCGCCCGCCGGCTTCAGACCGCCGCGGTACCGGCGCCGGGCCGGCACTTGCGCACGTGCTCGGGATAGTCATTCGCCACCCAGGAGCCATTCGGTGCGCTCATTCATCGTGGCGATCAATGATGCACCCGACGATTTTCCACGGAACAAACTCCATGACTTTCGAAAACAGCGTATTGCCTGCGTTCACGGATCGCTTACGGTCGCCTAAACCCGGAAGCATCGCAGTGGAACACCCGTTACCCTTTTGAAACCCGCACCAGCATCGCTTTCCCGGCCTGCTGGCGGCAATTTAACCGGACGCCACCAAGTGTGACTACGAATCAAACCCGTCAGAAATGCAATCAGGTGAATGCCGCTATGACCCATCCTGGAACCTCGAACAAGAGTGCATAGATACTGACTGAACCGGTTACGACCCAGAAAACAGGAAACAAACCGACCACCAGCATGCCGACACTGCCCAACTCGCAGGAAAGCCACAGCCAATAGATGTTTGCCAGTAACATCAATTGCAAGGTACCGAATAACAGATCGGCTTTCGCATTACGCACGTGCATATCCGGCATGCTCGTAAGATATCTTTCCATGTGTCTCCTGGCTCCCTCGTTCGTATTGATTAACGGTTCCACCAACTGCCTGCACTTGACTAACCACAAACAGCGTCAGAACTGGGTGCGCACGGGGTTTTCCGGTGCCCAGTGAAGTGAACTGTCTCACTCAGCCTCCCCTGCTCTTCGGTTGTCCCCGGCGCGTGCAGCATGTTGCAATCGACGTGCCAATAGATGGGTGTCGAGAAAGTGGCGTTGCGGAAAGTGTTCAATGGGCCGGTAAAGCGGCCAGAAAGCAGAGGGTGACGGGAAATTGACAGGCGGACTTGCCGAATCTTCAGCACAGTTACTGGGGTCGCATTGCTATCAATCCGGCGACATCGTGGGATTTCCGACGTACTGTCCCCGGGCGGCTACCAAGGTTCAAGGGTTATCGCGAACCCGCACACGGCTTGGACGAAATCAGCGGCGAATGAAAACCCAGAGAGCCGTCTTAGATCCGGCTTCGCGAATAGCATGGCCTGGCCCTACCGGTCTGACGCAACCCGGGATGTGCCAAGTTCACGATTCTTCCTGCCGACGGCTCATTCTTTCCCGGCGTCGGCCGCACGCCAGAAGTACCAGCTCGCCACCGAGCGGTACGGCGTCCATTGCGCACCAGCCCTGGCGAGTTCCGCGGACGTGGGCAGTTTGCGTTTGCCAAAGGCGAGCGCGAAGCCCTTGCGCACGCCGTAATCACCCAGCGGCAGAATATCCGCGCGCCCGAGCCGGAACATGAGCAACATTTCCACCGTCCAGCGCCCGATGCCGCGCACCCGGGTAAGACATTCGACGATAGCCTCGTCATCCATCGCGTGCAGTTGCGCAAGCGGCGGTATCTCGCCATCGACGCACTTGCGCGCGAGGTCTTTCAAGGCCAGTGACTTCGACCCCGACAGCCCGGCAGCGCGCAACCTGGCGTCGGAGACGCGCAAAATTCTCTCTGGCGCCGGGCCTTCGTGGGCACGCGGAAACAGCGCACACACGCGCGCATAAATCGTCGCCGCGGCCCTGCCCGTCAACTGCTGATAGACAATCGCGCGCGCCAGCACCTGGAAAATATTCGGCGTGCGCGTCAATTGCAGCCGGCAGGGACCAACCGCCTCAATGAGCCGCGCCATGGCCGCGCTGGAGGCGCGCAGATGTTCGACGGCAAGGGCCAGATCGCAACCCAGCACGCCATCGCCCGCGAACAATGCGCCGGGCGCTCCGGTTGCCGCGGCTTCGATGGCCAATAAACGCAGCTTGGTCACGATGCCTCCGTGCGCGCTGAAGCCACCCAGCCTGCCATTGGCTGCGAGCACGCGATGGCAGGGCACGATGAGGGTAAACGGATTTGCCCCAAGCGCCCGCCCCACGGCACGTGCAGAACCGGGCGCGCCCAATTGTCGGGCGATGTCGCCATACGCGCAAGTCGCCCCGGGCGGGATTGAACGCGCCAGTTCATAGACACGGCGATGAAATGGCGGCAGGCCTTGCATATCGAGCACCACCGCCGACAGATCGGCGGCTTCGCCATCGAGCAACGCCGTTACACGTTCTATCGCAAGCCGGATTGCAGGAGCTGGCGCAGCCTGCGTGGCGCTTGGATGGCGCCGCAGCAGCAGCGCCCTGGCCTGCGCCGCGCCCGCCTCGGGAAGCTGCACGCGCGCGATGCCGTGTTCGCTCCAGACCACGCCGCATTGGCCAATGGCGGTATCGAAAAAAGAAAACCGTGTCGTCATGGTGACGCGATGCTAACACCGGCAAGACTGATCGCGCTGGGCGAACATCACCCCTGCCCGAACGGCACATTTCCCAGGGTGCTCCGGATGCCGGATTCGACCCACGCATGAACATCGCCCCGCACCGGTGAGGCAAATGGCCGGCCCAAGGCCGACGGTTTTTGCTATGGTTGGCGTTCCCAAAACCACTGGCGCAGCAACCGCAAACCCATGACCGACCTTGCCGCATTACCCGAAAGCGTCCTGCCCCATGGCATACGCACCCGATTCGTGGACAACATCAACGGCCTCAGAATGCATGTTCTGGAAGCAGGCTTCGAGACGCGAGGGCGTCCGCTCGTCCTTTTGCTGCACGGATTTCCCGAGCTGGCCTTTAGCTGGCGAAAGCTGATGCTGCCGCTTGCCGCGGCGGGCTATCACGTCGTCGCACCCGACCAGCGCGGCTACGGGCGCACCACGGGATGGGAGGGGAGCTACGACGGAGATTTGAGCGCCTTTCGCGTCCTCAATCTAGTCAAGGACGCCCTTGCGCTGGTCTTTGCGATGGGTTATCGGCACGTCAATCTCGTGGGACACGACTTCGGCTCGATCGCCTCTGCCTGGTGTTCGGTTGTCCGGCCCGACGTATTCCACTCGGTGACGCTGATGAGCGCGCCATTCGGAGGACCGCCATCCCTGCCCTTCGACACTGACAAGCCCGGTGCAAAGACAAACGCGCCCGCGGGCAACATTCACGACGATCTCGCCGCGCTGAAGCGTCCGCGCAAGCATTACCAGTGGTACTACTCGACGCGCGAAGCGAACGACAACCTGTTGAATGCGGCTCAAGGCCTGCACGCCTTTTTTCGTGCCTATTACCACCACAAGAGCGCGGACTGGAAGCAGAACCAACCTTTCCCGCTTAAATCCTGGAGCGCGGACGAGCTGGAAAAAATGCCCACCTACTACATCATGGATTTGAAGGAAGGCATGGCGGAAACGGTGGCGAAGGAAATGCCCTCGGCTGCCGAAATCGCAACCAATAAATGGTTGCCGGAAGAAGCAATGCGCGTGTACAGCACGGAGTTTGGCCGCACCGGATTTCAGGGCGCCCTGAACTGGTATCGCTGCATGACCAGCCCAAAATACATTGCCGAGTTGCAGGTATTCTCAGATCGCACCATCGATGTGCCGTCCTGCTTCATCGCCGGAAAAAGCGACTGGGGGATTTATCAGAAGCCCGGCGCCGACATGATTAAAATGCGCGACGAGATGCTGACCAACATGCAGGGCTGCCATCTGGTGGATGGCGCGGGACACTGGGTGCAGCAGGAGCAGGCGGAAAAAGTCAGCGCACTGCTGGTGGACTTCCTGAAAAAGCAGAGGGACTGATGCCAATGTGTATTGGAAGCGACGCGAACATTTCTTGTAGGCGGGTGGTGAGCGTAGCGAACCCCAGCAGCCTTGGCTGGGGTTAATTCGTCACCACAGCCTGCAAAATCAGACTCTGAAGCACGAACTGGAATAAGGTTCGCCAATGCCGTCCAGCACACACTTCAGATATGTGACCTGGGGCATGGGATTGGCGTAGTAAGGCGCGGTCTCGACAAATCCGAGCGCGCGATAAAGTGCCCGGGCCCGCGTCATGCTTGAGAGCGTGTCGAGCAGCATGATCCGGTATCCGAGTTCGCGCGCGGCGTGGATGGCCCCGAGTGCCAGCGCGCGGCCAGCCCCGATGCCACGGGCGGCCGGACGGACGTAAAGCCGCTTCATCTCGCATTCGCTCGCGGAGAATCGTCTGACCCCGACGCAGCCGGCGGCTTCGCCCCCATGAAGTAACATCCCCAACCAGCCCGCAGGCGCGGAGTACATGGACTCGAGATTTTCCAGTTCGGACGAAAAGCCCTGAAAGCAAAGATCGACGCCGAGTTCACCCGCGTACTCGCGAAACAAACCGCGAGCAGCTTCAAAACTGATTGACTCTTGCGCGGTGGTGATGTCCGGCATCATCGGTCGACTTGCAAGCCGCAAACTCGACGTTGCCGGACCGATGTCTATTGCACTTGCTGAATACCGGCAAGCAGCCAGCCGCCACGGCCTTTGACTGGCTTACTCAGATTCCACACTTCCGTGAACGGCGCCGCCGCATTCTGGCCATCTTCGCGCAGCGAACCGGAGAAACGCACGCTGGCGAGATATTCCGTCGAGCCGGTTTCGATGCCAAGCAGGACGGCATCGAGGTCCAGGATGTCGGTCTTGCCGCCTTGACCTTGGTCGTCGTCGAGTTGCAATTTTATTTCCGCAAACACTTCGGGGGTCGTGAACTCGCGGATGTCGGCCAGGTTCTTCTCATCTGAGGCAGCCTGCATGCGGATGAACTGAACCTTTGCAACATGCAGAAATCCTGCTGAATCGAAATCCGCCGGCACGCCCCAGGGTGAATCCGCGGCGGAAAATGCAGGTGTGGTTACGGGTGCGGCGGAAGATCCCGGAAGCGGCGTGCCGAGTACGCTCATTTGGCCTGAATGTGCCGTTTGTGGCGTGGCGGTGGCGAAACCCGGTTGCAGGGGTCGTGCGCCAGCGAGCGGGGGCGTAGCGCGGCGAAGCATGCGCCAGATGAACATTCCCGCCATCACCGCTAACCCGATCAGCAGCGCATTACCCAGCAGTTGCGCCATCGCCTCACCGAGACCCAGATGCGACATCAGCGCGGCAATGCCCAGACCGGCAGCCAGACCGGTGAGCGGCCCCATCCAGCGATTACCGGCCGGCTGAGGAGCAGCGGCAGGCGGCGTTGAGGCGGGCGCCGTGGCCGCCTGCCTGGCCGGTGGCGCAGCCTGCTGCTGATTGACCGTGGAAGACTGCTTGCCGAAAGACCTGCCACCACTTAAGCGCCGCGCGTCGGCATCGGGCGCCACCAACATTAACGTGAAGCTGGCTGCGGTGAGCAATGCCGCCAATGTGACACTCAGGGGCCGAGCGATGCGAAAAGCGGTCATGTGAATTTACCGTGAAAACGCGATGAAGGAAGCCTGAAACATTGGGGCTTTGATGCAATGATACAACCCCGGTCAATGAAGCTCCAAACAACTCTTGAATCGAAACCGACTCGCACTGACTGCCTGAGTTTTGCCGCCACCTCCGGACGCCACTACAACTCGACCGGCTCAATCCAATTGTGCAAGGCCATGCCACCGTCGACAATGACCGTGGTGCCGGTGACATAGGCGGAAAACCGGTCAACCAGCAGCGCCAGCGCCATGCCTGCGACTTCATCCGGCGTTCCGAGCCGGCGCAGACTGGTGCAGCGAACCAGCCGCTCGATGCCCGCCCCGCCCGCATCGAAGCCGCCGCCGGGAATTGCGCCCGGGGCAATGGCATTGACGCGAATGCCGTGCGGGCCCAATGCCCGCGCCAGCTCCTTCATCACCATGGTCTGCCCCGCCTTCGCGGCGCTGTAGTGGGGCAGATTGCGCGGGGATTGCGCATGCAGCGAGGTGATGAACAGCATGCGCCCCCGCACCCCATCGGCCATCATGCGCCGGCCGATTTCCCGGGCCAGAAAAAATCCGGATCGCACGTTTATCGCCAGCATGCGATCCCAGGTTTCGACGCTGACATCGAGAATGTTGTCCGCCTCCAGACGGCGCGGACTCGCGGCATGAACAAAAACAGACGGCGTGCCGAATTTTTCGATGCTGTGCTTCAGGAGCCCGTCGACACCGTCCTCAGCGGCCAGATCGGCGGCCAGAAAGTTTGCGTCGCAACCTTGGCTGCGCAACTGTGCCGCTGTTTCCTCGCCGCGCGTCAGGTCGATGTCGCTAAGCACCACGCGCGCACCTTCCCTGGCGATTGCGCTGGCGATGCCACGGCCGATGCCCGAGGCTGCGCCGGTGACGATGGCCGTGTCCTGCGCGAGCAGCTTGCCGTCCATTGAATTCCCCTTCAACCGCTATAAATCAGCCGCGAGTTCCAGCGTGAGTTGCGAGGCCGGTATCGCTTTGCATCCGGTCGCATTCTGGCCGGACCAGAGCGGGGAAAAATCGCCCGAGCCATCTGCCTCGGCTTTTGCGCGCAATGGGGCAATGGCGGAAGCAGCCAGTGGAAACGCCGGCGCGCCCGGGTTGATGGGCCCAAGTTCACGCATCACTTTATTCATGATGCCGCGCGCCGGACGGCCGGTGAACAGATTGGTCAGCGCCGTGTGGCGTGCCGCTTCGCTCTTCAGTGCCAGCCGATGCACCGGGGTGATGGTAGCTTCCGGGCAGAGCAGATATGCAGTGCCGATTTGCACGCCGGCAGCCCCCAGCGCCATGGCGGCAGCGACACCTTTCGCATCGGCAATGCCTCCGGCGGCGATGACCGGAAGCGCTACCGCGCGCAGAATCTGCGGCAACAGCGCGAAGCTGCCGATCTGCGTGGTGAGATCATCGGACAGAAACATGCCTCGATGTCCGCCCGCTTCCAGGCCTTGGGCAATAATCACATCGACGCCCTGCGCTTGCAGCCAGAGCGCCTCTGCAACCGTGGTCGCGGAACAGAATATTTTCGAGCGCCGTGTTTTACCACGCCGTGTTTTATCACCCCAAGATTTCACCCGCGCCAGCAGATCGGCAGGCGGCAGACCGAAATGAAAGCTGACCACCGCCGGCGGCGCCTGCTCCAGCACGTCCGCGAATTCCGCGCTGAACGGTGCGCGGCCAGGTCCGGACGCAACGGTGGCGGGATCAATCCCGTACTGTTTGTAATAAGGCGCGAGCAGCGCGCGCCATGCGGATTCGCAGGCGGCATCAGCAACGGGCGGCCGGTGGCAGAAAAAATTGACATTAAAAGGTTTGCTCGTGCCCGCCTTCATCATTTCCAGTTCTTTGCGCAAGCCCTCCGCCGTGAGCATGGCGCAAGGCAGCGAACCCAGAGCGCCGGCATTTGACACCGCGATTGCCATGGCGCTCGCCTGCGCGCCGGCCATCGGCGCCTGGATGATCGGCAAGTCAATGTCGAGAAGATCGGTGAGTTTGGTCATGGTTGATCCGTTCGGTAAACTTCCGGGCTCATCCGGTTCTCGTGCGAGTCAAGGCAGCGCGACATCAGGATTCGGATGTTCATTTTGTGCTATGCATCGTCAGATGAATTGATTCCCCCCCCGGGATTTACTCGCCGATTCTAATCAGCTGACCATGTTTAATCGTGACCAACACCTCCTTGACCCTCGGGATCAGTGGCCACAGTGTCTCAATGCGGTTGTTCACCGCGATAAGAATTACCACTGATTATAGGTAGAGTAGCCAAGTTCTGTTGGTACGGAAGGTTTCGGTCGCCGGTCAAAGGACCTGGAACTCTTCCGAAGCAATCTTTAGCAACACGCCGTTCTTTAGGCCAGCCCACCCGCGGCGCTGCACGGTATTGACCTCATGCTCGGAAAACTCGAGCCATAGGTTTCTCGGAAGAGACTCATCAAGCAGGATGCGCATCAGCTGAGATAGCCTTTCGTGCAAGTTCCAGCGCGGCAATAGCTTGGGCGCGCTCTACAGATGGATACTGATCCAGGAAGACCTCAAGACTGTCTCCCGCCTCCAGGTACTCGAACATGATACGAACGGGAACACGAGTACCGACAAATACCGGTACACCGCCAAGTATGCCGGAATCACTATGGACGACCAAGCTGGTTGTGGCTGTCATGGGAAGCTCCTCTTCGTATCGGTAACTTCGCCTGGCCCCGGGTGGCGATCGTTTTCACCCGGTTCGCCCGGACCGGCTTCTCGGATGCGATATTGCAAGACCTAGTACCTGCGGGTAGTAAGACAATTGGCACATTTGGCTCTTGTGCCTACGAAAGCCCCGTCTTTTTTTGTAACGACAGATTAGGAGACCCCTTTGTCTTCAAAGGTTTATCAAAAAGCGCTTCCAACTTCTGTTGAAGTGCAACCTTGTCGCTCTCTGCCGGGCTTAATAATTGGCGAAGCCTCTTCGTATGCTTCTTAATCTCGGGATCTTTCGAAAAGTGCTTTCCCGCAAATTTCGTCTCGCAAAGCACACCCAACGCGATTGGCAATGGCAAATCGGACGTCTTATGTTTATCCAATAAGAAGTGGTAGCCAAAAACATCGCCCATATCAGCCAATGCGCTAGACGCGAAAAATAATGCGTAAAGTCTTGTCTCATCATCTAACGAACTATCTTCATCAATCTCGCCCATGACCCGTGGTAGTGCGCGGCGAAAGAACTCATATCCGCAACTATGTTTAACAAGCATCGTAAATAACCAAAGCACTTTCATCTCGGACATCTGCCGCAAGGTCGTGCGTGACTTGCCTAGTTTTACGTCTATATATAAATGGGCTATTTCCTTGAACAAAGCTGTCAAGCTCTCCTCTACGACTACGTAGGGACTTTGGTAACCGGCAAGTAAGTAATTGCTCATTTGCAGGAAGCGAATCCAGCGAGACCCTTCGTCGGTTGGTTTCAAGTTCACCATCCCACGAAGTAAGTCGGGGCATTCCGAAAGAAGGCCAATATAGAAAAAGTAAACATTTACCCAATATGGTGAGAATGCTTTGGCGTCAATGTTGAGATCGCGACGCTCATACGCATCGCGTGCATACAAGTACTCGGCAAACGACCTATGCCGAAAAAATATTGTGCCAGAGTCTTCAAGCGTCCCGAACAAGTGCGATCGGTTCATGAGGTAATCCCATGTCTCATGCGCTGTGACACCAATTTCTCGTTCCTTCAAAAAATCCGCCATCATTTGTTGCGCTTCTTTTGAGGACATAAAGATTAACTGATTGTCAATCATGTACCTGCCGATATGCCGCGCCAGTCGTTCGCATGCCTTAAATAACTTCTCCGTCGTTAGATCTTGTTTTCTTGCGTCCCATCGACCGAGCATAAAGTCCATT
>JANLTJ010000281.1:0-25523 GCA_031362885.1 Betaproteobacteria bacterium | reverse complement strand
GGTCGGTGTGCTGGGTGGCGTGAACGGAGTGTCTCTGCTTACGCCCCAACCTGTCGCCTACGTTACTGATCACGTAATCTGCTAAAGGGGAGGATGGGTAACTGAATCGCCATATAGGTCGGAGCCGCAGGAGGGCAACCGACATCGATTTTGGGCAACAATTGCCGAATTGGAAGGACGTTGGAAGGACGTTATTTGAGAGTCATCACGCTTGAGGATAGAGTAACGATCCACAACGCCTTTCCTGACCGAGGGTTTAAGCCATGAAGCTGAACTACCATCCGGAAACAGATTCTCTGTATATCGACTTGTCGGCAAAGACAAGCGTTGAAACTCTCGAAATTTCAGAGGGCGTTTTGCTTGATTACGATGTCGACGGGTATCTTGTCGGCATCGATATCGACAATGCAAGCAACAAGGTTCAGCTCAAAGATCTCATCCTGAGCAAACTGCCCTCCAAGGTGGAGACGGTTGCCGCTTAACAGCCCGGCGCAGTCGGACCGCTTCCAGCGCTGCGCGCTTCCGGCGGCCGCTGGCCGGGAACGTTAGACCGCATTCAACTCCCCCCCATGAATCCAGAGTCATCGTCAGAGCAACGTGAACATGACCTGACCATGCACGTCTTCTCTGTATCGGCCGCAATGGTTGGCGTATGTCTTACCGCCATCGGAATACTGCGACTTGTCGTATCCCGAACCACAGTCCAAACCATTGGAGACGACCTTCTTGCGCTAGACGCGGTGGTTTTCGTCGTGTGTTCCACGCTAGCCTTCTGGTCGTTCAAGACCGATCACCCGGCCACTCGCCGACGCTTGCGGCTACTGGTCGACACGCTGTTCCTCGTCGGGCTTGTGGCTATGGCATGCATCTGCGCCATCATTGCCTATGCGCTTGTCTAGAGCCATCCGTTCAGTTGCGGTTCTTGAGGCGTTCAAGGGCTCCCTCGTGTTGCTCACCGGTCTCGGCATCATTTCGCTCGTGCATCGCAACGTACACGACATGGCGGTCGAACTAGTTGCGCATGCGCATCTCAACCCAGCTTCACACTACCCAAACATCTTTCTCGACGCAGCAAGTCAACTTACTGATTCGAAGTTGTGGCTGTATGCGTTTGCCGCAGCTTCCTATGCCTCCCTTCGTCTTGTGGAGGCGTATGGCCTTTGGTACGCCAAGGCCTGGGCCGAATGGTTGGCCGCGTTGAGCGGTGCCTTGTATGTGCCGATCGAACTCTTCGAGCTCTATCACAGCGCAACTTGGCTGGGCTTGGCCCTTCTGCTTGTCAACCTGTTCGTTGTGGCCATCATGCTTCAAGCCGTTCGTAGCCGCGCCAAGTCGCGCACACACAATGCGGTCTAACCCATTCGAGCCGACTTGCCTTCGGCAAGCGGCTCAATTCAAACGTTGAGGCTGTAGGATTACCGTTTTCCCGCGCAACCGTCTTCCTGCGCTTGCGCTCGCAAGCGCAGAATTGAAATCTGTTTGGGAATGATTCGTTCCCGGCGCGCCGTACCATTTCCGTTGCGCGCCTTTTATCGATCCGCTTTACGCCCTTTTCTTGCTTTTCTCACGGCCCATTCCCGTAATGCGCCAGCTTCTCGATGTTGTGCACCAGGCAGTAGAGCTTCCACTGCGTATCGACCTTTCGTTTTCCGCGTAGCGTGAAGCGATTGAGCCGCTGGTTGTGCCGGATGTTGCCGAACACCGGTTCCACCGTGGCAAAGCGCTGCCCGTAACGGCGTTTGCCTTCCGCTTCTTTAAACCTGCAAGGCAGGCCGGAGTTGGAAGATTCCGGGAATCCACTGTAGTGAACTTCAGAACTCCAGATTGGGCCGGAATACCAGGCTCAATTCACTGCGATCGGCATTCGCCAGAGCACCTTGATATTTGGCGTCGCGCTCGTAGATCAACCCCAAAGCCGCCTCCAGCGCGCACTTGCAGTAGGTCAAGGGAACTTTCTTTCCGAACAGCAACTCCTGCCGCGCGAAAGTCAGCGAGTCGCTGGTCAATTCCGTCAAAAGGTTTACCCGGGTATTCTTGAGCCAGGACAGGAATCGCCCACCGAAATCCAGATTGGACCGACCGATTCCAAGATAAACCATGTCCACGATATCGGGATTGCGGTGCAGCTTCGTTCCGACGCGAAAACTCCAAGACAGATGCTCGCCGGAAAATTTTCGCTCTCCCTTCATTTTCCATTCCAATTCCAGCCAGTCGTCATCGATCAGGACGTCGTCCCGAATATGCTTTTTTCCGGCCGAAATCAGGTAACCCATGTAGCCGCGATTAGTATCAATTGTTTCTTCACCGGCACGCGAAAATCGCATTTGATTGCCAATAAAAGCCGATACCGCCCATGGTTCCTGGAAACCCGCTGTTAAAACTTGCACCAGATTGACGCTGTCGCCGGCAATCCAGGCATCTTGATAGAGGCCAGGATGGTGGTTTCGAATCCAGGTGCCGAGAACCGGCATCGGGTAAACACTGGCTTCAAGCAGCAAGATCCGGGGCCGGAAAAAATTCCGCAGGAGTTGAACATAAACTTCGGCCTCGCCCATTTCGCCGCCATCGGGAACCGCCTCATCGGTCAGAGGTATGTGCAAACCGACGCTGGTGTAATACGCACTCCACTCCCAAACAATTTCGGTGACCGGTCTTTTCACTTCGGCCTGGACAGCATCGGCAGGTGTCGTCTGCGCCAGCGACATCGACCAAAACCCCAGCCCCACGCCGAGCAGTGCATGACGAAGTACTTTGGATAAGTCCAATATTGTTGTCATGAGCCAGTGCGATTGGTTTGAACGCAGCGCCATTCTGGCAGAGACTGACATCGCGCACATCCCTTGCGCCGAACCACTCTTTCCCTCATCCCCACCCTTCTCCCAGAGGGAGAAGGGCTTTGCATCCCTCTCCCTTCGGGACAAGGGCACACTTGAAGCGGAGCAGGGGGAACGAGGGTGAGGGTAACGGTGAAACATGCGCACTCTGTCATGTATTTTGGAATGCTCAATAGGACATGGCCGGTATTTCCAGATCGCGAAAGAAGTGGCCTGAAAGACAAGGCTTGTTCCCTGGTCAACGCCCGATGCAAGGTCGCGCCGCCGATTCACGCCTTTTACTTTTTTCTCCTCGCCCTTCGTGCCTCGCCCTTCGTCCCCGCCACTGAAGGCAGCGGCAACGCCGTCTGATACTTCACCTGCTTCAAGGCGAAGCTCGAACGGATATTTCCAACGCCCGGCACTTTGGTCAGAAAGTTCAGGATAAACACTTCCAGCATCTGGATATCCGGCACCACCACTCGCAGCAGGTAATCCGCGTCGCCGGTCATGAGATAGCACTCCATGACTTCCGGTCGCTCGCGGATTGCTTTTTCGAAGGTGCCGAGCGCGGATTCGATCTGGCGCTCAAGAGTCACATGAATGAACACGCTGACCTTGAGCCCCAGCCGCAGCGCATCGAGCAAGGTCACGTAACGGCTGATGTAGCCGGCCTCTTCCAAGGCGCGCACCCGGTTCAAACACGGCGAGGGCGAGAGGCCGACCGCCCGCGCCAGATCAACATTGGTCAGGCGCGCGTCCTTCTGCATCAGGCCAAGGATCTTCCAGTCTATCGCGTCCAGCACCAGTTCCGGCATTTTCTGCTGTGCCATGGGTCTTCTCCACGTATTTATGCCGTATTTTACGATCCGGAGCACGGAAAACGAAACCCCATGCTTCGAGATTCACGCTAGCATTCGTGCCCTGACCATTCAAAATCCGGCGCATCGCCCATGGCAGGACGCCGGTACGACGGAGAACACTTTCCATGACCGATCTTTCCGATATCAGCGTTTCCGGCCTCTGGCGTGTACTGGCCCAGGATCTCGACCCGGTTGAAACCAAAGAATGGCTCGACGCCTTCGACGCCATCGTGGAGAACGAAGGCGCGGAGCGGGCAACATTCCTTCTGAGAAAATTGCTCGACCATGCGCGCATGGTACGCGTGCCGATGCCACCGGTGCTGAACACGCCGTATGCGAACACGGTGTCGCTCGCCGACCAGCCACAGTTTCCCGGCAATGCGGAAATCGAGGCGCGCATTTCGGCCCTGGTACGCTGGAATGCGCTGGCCATGGTGGTGCGCGCCAACCGCGCCAATTCAGAACTCGGCGGCCACATTGCCACCTATGCCTCGTCCGCCGATCTTTTTGAAGTCGGCTACAACCATTTTTTCCGCGCCGGCCAGGATGGCGACGCCATTTATTTCCAGCCGCACTCCGCGCCCGGCGTTTATGCGCGCGCTTATATGGAAGGCCGGCTGAGCGAAGAGAATCTCGACAACTACCGCCGCGAAACCGGCGGCAAAGGTCTGTCTTCGTATTGCCATCCGTGGCTGATGCCTGATTTTTGGCAGTTCCCCACCGGCTCAATGGGCCTGGGCGCCATCACCGCGATCTACCAGGCGCGCTTCATGCGCTACCTCGACGACCGCGCCATCCTGCAGACCAGGGCGCGCAAGGTGTGGTGCTTCGTCGGCGATGGAGAAATGGACGAGCCGGAATCCATCGCCGGCCTTTCGATGGCCGCGCGCGAAGGGCTGGACAATCTGATTTTCGTGGTGAACTGCAACCTGCAACGTCTCGATGGTCCGGTGCGCGGCAACGGCTCCATCGTGCAGGAGCTCGAAGGCTTGTTTGCCGGCGCCGGCTGGAATGTCGTGAAGCTGATGTGGGGTTCGGACTGGGATCCGCTGTTCGCGCGCGACCGCGATAACGTGATCCTCAAGCGCCTGCACGAAACCGTGGACGGCGAATTTCAGAAGTACGCCGCGACCGACGGCCGTTTTAACCGTGAAGCGTTTTTCAGCAAGTATCCGGAACTGCTGCAACTGGTGGCGGACATGTCGGACGCGGATATCGACCGGCTCAAACGCGGCGGTCACGATCCAATAAAAATCTACGCCGCCTATCACGCCGCGGTTAATCATCGCGGCCGCCCCACTGTGGTCCTGGCCCAGACCAAAAAAGGTTATGGCATGGGTAGCGCCGCGCAGGGAAAGATGGCAGCGCATCAGGCGAAAAAACTCGAAGACGACACGCTGCTCGCGTTCCGCGACCGCTTCGCGTTGCCACTGAGCAACGAGGACGTGCAGAACCTGCGCTTCTACAAACCGGCGGACGACAGCCCGGAAATGAAGTACCTGCACGCGCGCCGCCAGGCGCTCGGCGGCTATATACCGGCGCGCAAGGCGAAGGCGCAGTCCTTGCCGGTTCCGGTACTCCAAGCCTTTGCGCGCCTGCTCGAAGGCTCTGGCGACCGGGAACAATCCACCACCATGGTGTTCGTGAACCTGCTCTCGCAGTTGTTGCGCGACAAGGAAATCGGCAAGCACATCGTACCGATCGTCGCTGACGAAGCGCGCACCTTCGGTATGCAGTCGCTGTTCCGCCAGGTCGCCATCTACTCGCCGCACGGCCAGCTCTACGAACCGGAAGACAAGGACGAACTGCTTTACTACAAGGAAGCCAAAGACGGCCAGATTCTGGAGGAAGGCATCACCGAGGCCGGCGCCATTTCCTCCTGGATCTCCGCGGCTACCGCGTATTCCGCGCATGGTGTGCCGATGCTGCCGTTCTACATTTTTTATTCCTGCTTCGGCTTTCAGCGCATCGGCGATCTGGTGTGGACGGCAGCGGACTCGCGTGCGCGCGGATTTTTGCTGGGTGCCACCGCCGGGCGCACCACGCTCTCCGGCGAGGGTTTGCAACACGAGGACGGCTCCAGCCACATTCTGTTTTCCACGGTGCCGAATTGCGTGGCCTACGACCCGGCCTTCGGTTACGAAGTTGTCACCATCATTCGTGACGGCATGCGCCGCATGCTGGTGGAACAGGAAGACGTGTTCTATTACGTGACCGTGATGAACGAGAACTACATTCATCCGGCTATGCCGGCTGACGCGGAGGCCGGGATTCTCAAAGGCCTGTACCGGCTGCGCGAGGGACGAGGGACGAGGGGCGAGGGGCGCGGGAAAAAAGAAACACCGCAGGTGCAGTTACTGGGTTCGGGAACCATCCTGCGCGAGGTGCTGGCTGCCGCCGAACTTCTCGAAATGGACTGGAAAATCGCCGCCGATGTGTGGAGCGTGACCAGCTTCACCGAACTGCGCCGCGACGGCCTCGGCGTCGAACGCTGGAACCGCCTGCATCCGGATGCCGCGCCCAGACTATCCTGGGTCGAGCAATGTCTGGCGAAAACCACCGGCCCGGTCATCGCCGCCAGCGACTACATGCGTGCCCTGCCCGATCTGATCCGCACCTGGCTGCCACGCAGATATGTCGTGCTCGGCACCGATGGCTTTGGCCGCAGTGACAGCCGTGCCGCGCTGCGCGATTTCTTCGAGGTGGGTCGCAATCATATCGTCGTGGCCGCACTCAAGGCGCTGGCCGATGAAGGCGCGATTGATCGCAAGATCGTCGGACGCGCGATTGAGAAATACGGCATTGCCGTGGATCGACCGCATCCTTGGGATGTGTAAGCGTTTATTTCACGACCGGCAATAATGTTATTGAATCAGCTCGCTGGCGGGGCCGCCACGATCCGGCCCAGAATAAACACGTCGCGCTCGACACCATCGAGACGCGTCACGCCCGGCAGTTCACCCCAGCGCTCGAAGCTGAATTTTTCCAGCAGCGTGAGACTGGGACGGTTGTGGCCGAAGACCAACCCGATCAACCGGTCAATGCCGATAGCCGGCGCGTGCGCAATGGCCTGCGTCAGAAAATAAGAACCTAGACCCAGATGGCGGAAGGATTCGCCGACGTAAATGCTCAACTCGGCGGTCTTGTTGTAGGCCGGCCTGGGATAGAAGGTGGAAAAACTCAGCCAGCCCGCGATGTGCCCGTCGCGCTCGGCCACCCAGAGCGGACGAAATTCCGGGCGGTGCTGCTCGAACCAGCCGATGCGGCTGTCGAGCGAAATCGGTTCGAGATCCGCCGTGACCAGGCGCGAGGCAATGGTCGCGTTGTAGATTGCGACAATCCCGGGCAGATCTTCCCGCGTCGCCTGGCGATGCGTCCACGACATCGTATGGTCAGGCATCGGCAGATGGCGTTCGGCTGCTCTGCGAGCGCGGGTAGGCCTGGCCGCTCAGGTCTTGCCGAGAAAATCCTGCTTGCCGACTTCGAGGCCGCAGTGGCGCAAAATCGCATACGCCGTGGTGACATGGAAATAAACGTTCGGCGTCACATGGTTCAGCAGATAAGGCATGCCTTGCATGGTGCGGGTCGTGGTTTGCGTCTTCCACGACACCGTCTTGTCTTCGGAGCCGTCAACTTGTTCCGGCTTGATCGTTTCGAGGTAAGCGACCGTCTTGCGCAAGCGGGCGATGAGGTCGGGAATGCTCGCTTCGTTATCTTCGTACTTCGGTGGTTCTCCTCCCGCCAGTCGCGCGACACCGCCCTTGGCGCTGTCGGAAGCAATCTGAATCTGCTTGGATAAGGGCAGCATGTCGGGGTAGAGGCGATAGTTCATCAATACCGTGGGGTCGATTTTTTTGGCTTCAGCATGCGCGGCGGCTTTTTCGAGGATGGTGGCAAGGTTGTTGAGTGCGCGGACAAACACGGGTACTGAGGCTTGGTACATGGAAATCTTCACTTATTTCCTCCAGAGATGATGTTTATTGGGAAGCGCCTGTTAAGTGTGGTTTTGTCGTTCCTGCCAAAGCGGGAAGCCAGGCCAGTTAATGCGCTGGATTCCCGCATTCGCGGGAATGAAAACTCATTCAGCGATTCCGAGGATGGACGCAGATGCGATTGCGAGGGCTATTCTATCGCGTTCACGGATCGGGTCTGCGCCATACACTCGCCAGCCATGGTTGTTGCTCGCGAGGCAGCCCGGGCGGCCGGTAGTAGTGTTCGAGTTCGACAAATCCCGCATCCGACATCCACGTTCGCCAGGCTGCCAGATCATGGTAAACACCATAGCGCCCATGATTCCAGCCTTCCTCATTGCTCCCGCGCGGGTTGGAGCTAAACAGCACGCCGCCGGGCTTGAGCGTGGCATGCAATTGCTTCAGCACGCGCGCCAACTCCCGGGAAGGCACATGAAACAGCGAGGCGTTGGCGAATACGCCATCGAAAAAAGCATCCGGCAGATCAAGCTGGAGAAAATCCTGCTGCCAGACTTCGCATCCCGAGTCGGCTCGCGCCATTTCGGCAAAACGCGCGGCGCCATCGAGCCCGATTGCGACATGGCCAAGGGAAAACAATGTCCGGAGATCGCGCCCCGGTCCGCAACCGAAATCGAGAATGGTGAGCGGTGGCGCGGCCCCAATATGGCGCAGCAACGCCGCGATATTCTGGCTTACGTCGTGATCGCGCGTGCCCGCGCGAAAGTCCTCGGCGCGCTGCTTGTAATGTTCCAGCGTCCGCGCCGAAATTTCACCCGGGGTATCTTCTTTTGGCTTCAGGATCGGGTACCGGAACAAGCCGCGCAGCACATGGTTCGAGCGCGCCTAGCGTACAAAACGCCCGCCGCGTCTCGCCAGAACCTGCTCGACCATTTGTTCGACAACGCCAAGATAATTCTCCGGGCTAAACAAACGCTCCAGTTCGGCCGTGCCCAGGTGTTTGCAGACAAGAGCGTTCTGCGCAAGCAGCTCGCGCAAGGGCTGATGCTGTTCGACTGCGTGGCGGCAAGCAGCCTCCATGAGCGCATGTGCTGCCGCCCGGCCCAGTTTCGGCGCGAGTGCCGCGGAAACAGCCTCCGCGAAAATGAGACCGAGCGTGGCTTCGAGGTTGTGGCGCATGCGAGCGGGGTCGATCTCCAGTCCTTCGAGCACTGGTGTGAGTTGCGCCAGTGCGCCGGATGCGAGCAAACAAATCTCGGGCAGCGTCTCCCATTCAGCATGCCAGTTGCCAAGCCCGCGCTCGTGTTCCTGCGCCATGGCCGAGAGCATCACCGATACCAGGGACGGCACTTTGTTCGCTGCGGCCAGCACCACGGCGCAGCCGACCGGATTGCGCTTGTGGGGCAGCGTGGACGAGCCTCCACGTCCGGGCGCAGCAGGTTCGCTCACTTCGCCGATTTCAGTCTGCATCAACAGCGAAACATCGCGGGCGATCTTGCCCAGCGTGCCCGTCAGCAGACCCAGCGTGGTGGCCACTTCGGCGACGCGGTCGCGATGCGCGTGCCAGGGCAGATCGGGCAAATCCAGCTTTAGCTCTTGCACCAGCGCGCGGGCGACGTCGAGACCGCGTCCGCCCAGCGAGGCCAGCGTTCCGGCGCCGCCGCCGAATTGCACGCACAATGCCCGGGCGCGCAATTCCTTCAGGCGTGCACGATGCCGCTCAATGGCGTCCAGCGCGCCCGCCGCCTTGAGACCAAAAGTCACCGGCAGCGCCTGCTGCATCCAGGTGCGCCCCGCCATCGGTGTGCGTTTGTATTTTTCCGCCAGCCGCGCCAGCGCGCGAGAGAGCCGAAATGCATCGGCCTCGATCAAATCCAGCGCACTTCGCAACTGCAATACCAGCCCGGTATCCATCGCATCCTGACTGGTGGCTCCCCAGTGGACATAGCCCGCGGCGTTTTTGTTCTTCGCTGCGACCAGCGCAGTCAGCGCCTTGACCATCGGAATGGCGGGGTTGCCGGCTGATGCTGTTTCGCGCGCCAGCGCTTCGAGATCAAACAACCCGGCCTTGCAGCGGGACGCGATCACGGGAGCCACCGCTTTGGGGATTACTCCAGCATGCGCCGCGGCACGCGCGAGCGCGGCCTCGAAATCGAGCATGCCCTGCAAGTGCACTGGACCGGAAAAAATCGAGCGCATGGCTTCGGTGCGAAACAGCGAATCGAGAAGTTGAGTCACGATTTGATATGGCGGGTCATGGTCAGTAATCGAAGAACACGGTTTCGTTTGGCCCTTGCAGGATCACGTTCCATTCGAGAGCGGTGGCCGATTTGGTTGCGATCAGCGTAGCGCGGCGCGCCTCGGGAACCCGCTCCAGAATCGGGTCGCTGGCATTGGCCGCGTCATCGGGAAAATACAATCGCGTCACCAGATGTCGTAACAGCCCACGCATGAACACGGCAACGAGCAAATGCGGCGCCTGGAGCGCCCCGTCCGGACCGGCCACGCGCCCGGGCTTGATGGTGGTAAAACGAAACTCGCCATTCTCGACGGTGGCGATACGGCCGAATCCACGAAATCCCGGTGTGGCTTCGTTGTTCCGCACATCGTCAGGATGGGCATAGATGCCCTGCGCATCGGCCTGCCAGATTTCCAGCAAGGCATCGTTCACGGGTTTACCGTCGCCATCGACAACCCGGCCGTGCATGCTGATTTTCTGGTGCAATGGCGCCAGCGGCGCGAGATCGTCAACGTACAAATGTTTCAGCCCGATACTGAAGAATGGGCCGACCGTTTGCGCCGCTGTAACTGTTCCCGCCATCATCGCTCCATCGGCGTCGCTTCACGGCCGCGCAGCACAATGTCGAACCGATAGCCCAGCGCGAATTCTGGAGCCGTGGTGTCCCAGTCAAAATCAGCCACCAGGCGGTTGCGCGCGCCTTCGTTGGCAATGGCATTGAAAATCGGATCGTAAGACAGCAGCGGATCGCCGGGAAAGTACATCTGCGTCACCAGCCGCGTCACGAAAGCGCGCCCAAACAAGGAAAAATGTATATGCGCCGGACGCCAGGCATTGGGATGATTGCGCCAAGGATACGCACCTGGCTTGATAGTAATGAAACGATAACGGCCTTCATTGTCCGTGAGCACGCGGCCAGCGCCGGTGAAGTTCGGGTCGAGCGGCGCATCGTGGTTGTCGCTCGCATGCCGGTAGCGTCCGGCGGCATTGCTCTGCCAGACTTCGATCAGCGTATGGGCCGCGGGCTGCTCGTTTTCGTCGAGCACCCGCCCACTGACGATGATGCGCTCGCCCAGCGGAGCGGCGGCGTGCTGGCGCGTGAGATCGTTATCCTCCGGCCTGAGCGCATCCGCCCCAAGCAGCGGTCCAGTCACTTCCGACAAGGTATGCGGCTGCATGACGAGCGGCTGCATTGGCGCGCGCTTGCGCGCGGAGACGTAAGGCGGATGCAGGTACTCGGGCTGTGTCCCTTTATGGGGCCGCCGGTAAGCGGCAACATCGGTCATGCGTTCGCTCTCCCCAATCGTCTGTCTCAATGATTTGCCAGCGTACCGTGCAATGACCGGGCCGTGGAACGCGGAGATTATCAGCAAAGCCGGCCACCGATTGTGCCACTTGCCCCTGATGCGCAGCCACGCACGATGCCTTATGCTGCGCAGGCTCGAAGCACCGGCAGAGTGCTTTGGCCCACCCGGTCTGATCCAAAGCGCTGACCCCAAGCCCCTCGCCTCTCAATTAATGGACCGCAAACCCCTGGACTCCATCGCTTTCACGACCATGGTGCTGTGCTGCTTTGTCTGGGGCTTCACGAATGTCATAACCAAGCTCGCCGCGGCGGATATTTCTCCGGTGATGCAGAGCGGTCTGCGCTCCATACTCGCCGCCGTGCTGCTGCTGATCTGGGCGCGCCTGCGTGGCATCGCATTGTTCGCGCACGACGGCACGCTCATGGCCGGAATCATCGCCGGCGCGCTGTTTGCGGGGGAATTTTTCTTTCTTAACGCGGGTCTCGTCCACACCGGCGCATCGCGCATGGTGGTGTTTGTCTACACCGCGCCCTGTCTCACTGCGCTGGGGCTGCACTGGTTCGTGCCGGGCGAACGGCTGCATGCGGGGCAATGGTTCGGCGTGTTGCTGGCTTTCGCGGGCATCGTTGCCGCATTCGGCGATGGCTTTGCATCCTCGCCCGCGTCGCTGCTGGGCGATGCGTTTGGGGTGATCGCCGGGATGCTCTGGGCCGCCACCACGGTGTGGATTCGCGCCTGTGGCCTCACCCGCGCCAGCGCGGCAAAGGTGTTGTTCTATCAACTCGCGGTGTCGGCCATCCTGTTGCCACCCGCATCCTGGCTGATGGGCGAAGCCGGTGTGGTCGCCGTTACGCCGCTGGCGATTACAAGCCTCATCTACCAGGGCGTGGTGGTTGCCTTCGCAACTTATCTGGCCTGGTTCTGGCTGCTCACGCGCTATCTGGCGGGACGGCTGGCGGTGTTCGGATTTCTCACACCCTTGTTCGGCGTGCTGATGGGCGCGATTGTTTTGTCCGAACCGTTGCGCCCGGCCTTTCTCGCGGCGGTGGCGCTGGTGGGCATGGGTATTTTTCTCGTCAATCGGACCTCACCGACCGGGTAATCGATCAGACTCTTTCGTTTTGCGCGGCGGTAAGCTGGAAACGACCGATCAGCTTCAGCGTAGCCTCCATCGCACGAATGCTCGTCACGATGACAATGGCGGTGATTGCCACCATGGTCCAGTTGACGTCGCCGGTGTCTAGCGTTTGCGCCACGGTAACGAACACTCTCATGAGTGAGACGAGCAGCAGAGTGACCGCAGCCAAAGCGCTCTTGTAACGCCACAGCAAAATACCCAGTATTGTGAACAGGCCCACATCGAGCAGACTGCGCTCGCCTTCGATGACATAGAGCCCCGCGAGTAACGCGGCAACAAGCAGGAACAAGACCGATGCGTCGGTAACGACATGAAGCGCATCCTGACGGCTGCGAATCAGCAAAAATATTCCCCTGCGCCTGCTTTTCGACAAACTGTGCTCCCTCGGCATGCCGGACAGCTCCGGCCAGAGCGAATCATACATAATGAGCATGATGGGAACTCTCAATCTGATGGTGTATCGTCATTCGGCCTTCTACAGTCCGTTGCTGGCCGGCATCGCTGCCGGATTCTTTGCGAAGGAAGGATTTCAGCCGACTTACACGCTGTTGCCTCCGGGCAAGAGCGTGGGTGAAATGCTCGTCTCCGGGGCAATTCACGTGGCGCAAACCGCGGTATCCGGAGCCTGGCCGTTTCTGGAGAAGGGCGAGCGGCCACCGTATTCGAATTTCGCGCAAATCAACCAGCGTGACGGTTTTTTCATCGCATCACGCCATCCGGTGCCGGAATTCGCCTGGGCAAAGCTGGCTGTCGGACAATTCATCTACGTACATGGTGGCCAGCCGCAGGCGATGCTGGCCTATGCGATGCACCGGAAGGGCTTCGCACTCGACAAGACTTGCGGTATCGACGCCGGCGATCCGCAACAATCGATGACGCAATTTCGCAACGGCCGAGGCGACTGGTATCACGAGCAGGCACCCTATCCGCAGCAACTGCAACACGAAGGATTAGCCGAAGTCGTGGCATCGGTCGGCGAAGCCATCGGACCGGTTGCGTTCAGCAGCCTTGCCGCGCTGCCAGGCTGGCTGGCCGGCGCGGACGCCATCCGCTTTACCCGCGCCTATCGCGAGGCGCGCGCCTGGGTGCAATCTACGTCCGCCGCAACGATCGCCGCAGCGGAGCAATCCTTTTTTCCGGATATTGCACCGGACGCCCTGATCGCGGCGATACGCGGTTACCAGAACCTGGGTTGCTGGGCCGGCGATATCGCGATTGACCCCGCGCACTACGAAACCGCGCTGAATGTGTTCGCGCACTCGAAGCTGATTACGCGACGGCATCCTTACCACGAGGTGGTGATTGCGCCGCCGAATTGATCCATTGCCAGCGATGTTCCCAACCGGCAGACCATCGCTCATCGAAAGACTCGCAACGCTGTGCGCCTACTCGGGGAGCGCGATTCTGACCGCGATCACCCTGATGGCGGTTACCTCCATCGTCCTGCGCTCGCTGGGGTTTCAACCCATTGAAGGAGATTTCGAGCTGGTTCAGGTAGCACTGGCGGGTAGCATCGCGTTGATGCTGCCCTGGTGCCAACTGCATGGCGGCAATCTCACGGTGGATTTTTTTACGGTGCGTCTGCGCAAGTCCCGGCAGCGCCGGCTCGATGCGCTGGGTGCCGTGTTGTTCGCACTGGTCATGACGCTCATCACCTGGCGCACCGGCGCCGGGGCGATTGCGGTCAAGACCAGCCACGAGAGCACCATGATTCTTGGGTTTCCGCTGTGGATTGGCTACGCGGCCATGATGCCCGGTCTGGCACTCACCGTGGTGGCCGCGCTGCACGGTGCGCGCCGCGCGTGGCGGGAGGCCGTCAATGAGTAGTTTCGGTCTCGGCCTGACGTTGTTCGGCGCCATGCTCGCGCTGATGATTCTGCGCGTGCCGCTGTCGGTGTCGATGTTTGTGCCGGGCGCGGTGGGCTACTGGCTGCTGGCGGGCGATGCGGCGCTACTCAATCATCTGAAGGGTGCGACCTACGCGCGCTTCTCCAATTACGAACTGTCCGTGATTCCGCTGTTCATTCTCATGGGCCAGTTCGCCACCCAGGGCGGCTTGAGCCGCTCGCTGTTCAAATTCGCCAGTTCGCTGATCGGACATCTGCGCGGCGGCGTGGCCATGGCGGCGATCGTGGCCTGCGCCTTGTTCGGCGCGGTGTGCGGATCATCGGTGGCCACCGCCGCGACTCTGGCGCAAGTCGCACTGCCGGAGATGCGCCGGCTGAACTATTCCGGCCGCCTGTCCACCGCCACACTCGCCGTCGGCGGCACGCTGGGTATTCTGATTCCGCCCTCGGTACCGCTGGTGGTGTATGCGATTCTCACCGAAACCAATATCGCCAAGCTGTTCATGGCTGCCTTTATCCCCGGCATCATCGCGGCCATCGGCTATTGCATCGTGATCGCCATTACCGTTAGCCTGCGTCCGGAACTGGGGCCCGCGCAACCACGCGTGCCGACCGCCGAACGCCTGGGCGCCTTTCTGGAAATCTGGCCGATAGCAGCGGTATTCGTTCTGGTGTTCGGTGGCATCTACGGCGGATTTTTCACGCCCACCGAAGGCGCCGCAGTGGGCGCCGCCGGTACCTTTGCCGCCGCGCTGATGCGGCGCGAACTAAACCTGCAAGCCATCGGCCGCAGCTTTCTCGGCACCGCCGTGACCTGCGGCATGATCTTCATGGTGTTCCTTGGCGCCGACATGCTCAACGGCGCCCTGGCACTTTCTCAAATGCCCCGGCAACTGGCCGACTGGGTCACGCAGATTGGCTGGCCGCCGCTGGCGATCGTCGCCGTTATTATCGCCATGTACATCGTCATGGGATTTTTCATGGACGAGCTCGCCACCCTCATTCTCACGATTCCTGTGATATTCCCGGCGATCATGGGGCTCGAATTGTGGGGCCTCGAACACACCGAGAAAGCGATCTGGTTTGGCATCCTGATGTTGATGGTGGTCCAGATCGGACTGGTGCATCCGCCCGTGGGATTGAACATCATGGTGATCAACAACCTCGCCCGGGATGTGCCCATGATGGAGACCTTCAAGGGCGTCATTCCTTTTCTGGTATCGGACTTTCTGCGCGTGATTCTGTTATTCCTGTTCCCGGTCGTTAGTCTGTATCTGGTGCGCTTGATTTTTTAGGAAAAATCGCCACGAGGACGTTTCCGTGCCGACGATAGGCAGCGAGCGCCTCCTCTTGAGCGATCCAGGATTATTCTTTATATTTCATTCTGCACCCGGACAGTACCGCGAAGACCACTCGCCCTTTGCAAATTCGTTACGACCATTTTCGGCATGACACGCTTGAACTGGAAAGACAGAGTACGTGCCAGCACCATTCATTTTTGCATCAGCGTTGCGATTGCAGCCCTGGCCGCGCTGCTGGTATTTCTGGTCTGGTATCCCCATCCCTATCGCGAAATATCCGGTGGACGCGAGCTTTTTCTGATCCTGGTAACCGTTGACGTTATCCTCGGGCCACTGATCACTCTATCGATATTCAACCGCGCCAAGCCATGGCGG
This sequence comes from Betaproteobacteria bacterium, assembly GCA_031362885.1. Classification (GTDB taxonomy): domain Bacteria; phylum Pseudomonadota; class Gammaproteobacteria; order Burkholderiales; family JACQAP01; genus JACQAP01. The sequence continues at coordinate 9,711 of JANLTJ010000281.1, read as the reverse complement.
GTGCTGCGCCGCGACTTGGCTTTCGTGGGCCTGATCCAGTTGGTGGCACTGGGTTACGGCATGTGGACCGTCTTCGTTGCGCGCCCGGTGCATTTGGTTTTCGAATACAACCGCTTTCGCGTGGTACACGCAATCGACGTGCCTGAAGAATTGCTCGATAAGGCACCAGCCGAATTGCGCATGCTGCCCTTGTTTGGGTCTACAGTGCTGGCTTTGCGTCCCTTCCGCGATGCGGACGAAAGCATCTCAGCGACCATGGCAGCATTGGAGGGACTGCCTCTGAGTGCACGCCCTGATCTCTGGCAACCTTACTCCGACGCGCGCATTGGGGTCCTGCAAGAGGCCAAATCAGTCACCGAACTCAAAAGCCGCTTTCCTGAAAAAAGCACGGAGATCGACCAAGCGCTCTCGCGCACCGGTCGTCCGCCTGATAAAGTGCTATATCTGCCGCTGGCTGGGCGAAAGGTATTTTGGACCGCGCTTCTGGATTCCTCGACTGCCGAAGTCATCGGATTCCTGCCGCTGGATTCCTTCTAAGCGCAATTACTACCGCGCTGGCAGTGCGGACGCGATCAATGCGCCGCCATACGTCAGGGCTTCCACACCGCCGGACTCGCACGCACGTAGTTCGGTGCGTAGGGTGCTTCGGCACCGAGTTCGCGCGCCGCGTGCCAGGCCCAGCGCGGGTCGTCCATGGCCGCGCGCGCGATGGCGATCAAGTCGGCTTTACCACTGGCGATAATGTCTTCGGCTTGCGCCGGTTTGGTAATCATGCCCACTGCCATGGTGGCAATACCGACGCCTTTTTTGATTTTCTCGGAGAACGGGACGTTGTATCCGGGTGCAAACGGAATTTGCTGCCGCGGATCCAGCTGACCCGAACTGACATCGATGAAGTCGCAATCGCGCGTGCGCAACTCGCTCGCAAACACCAACGTTTCTTCGGGCGTCCAGCCGCCGGCAATCCAGTCCGTGGCGGATACGCGAACACCCAGGGCCCGATCCCGCGGCCAGACTGCGCGTACGGCCTCGAATACCTCGAGCGGAAAGCGCATGCGATTCTGCAAAGAGCCGCCGTAGGCATCCGTACGTTGATTCGAAATCGGCGATAAAAACTGATGCAGCAGATAACCGTGCGCGGCATGCAACTCGACAAGATCGAAGCCGATGCGCTGCGCCCGCCGGGTGGATTCCACGAACTGCCGGGTTACGTCGGCAAGGCCGCTTGCACTCAAGGCTTCCGGCACATGCCAGCCCGGGCCAAACGGCAATGCCGAAGGCGCCACACTCGTCCATGCCGCCTCTTGCGCCGCCAGCGATTTTCCGCCTTCAAAAGGCGTGTGCGCCGAGCCTTTGCGGCCGGCATGCGCAAGCTGAACGCCGATCCTGGCCACGCCATACTGACGGCAGAAATCCACCACGCGCTTCATCGCCTGCTCGTTGTCGTCGCTGTAAAGCCCCATACAACGCGGCGTAATGCGCCCGATCGGAGAAACGTGCGTCGCCTCGGTGATGATCAGGCCACCCGCACCCATGGCGTACTGGCCAAGACTCATGATGTGCCAGTCGGTCGCGGAGCCGTTTTCGGACATGTACTGGCACATGGGCGAGACGACAATGCGATTGGGCAACGTCACCGAGCCCAGAGCAAAAGGCGTGAAAAGCTGAATGGTCATCGAGATTTTTTAGAACTTGCGGGCTTATGGTGGCGCGATTCTATCAGCAGCGCGGCTGGGGACACGCCACCGCGAACGCGCCCTTGCTGCGGGTTGTGATGTGCCGCTACAACCCAAACTGAAGCTTCGCCAGTTTCGCGTAGAGCGGACTGGTTTCGAGCAACTGCTCGTGCCGGCCAATCCCGATCAGCCGGCCCTGCTCGATTACCGCGATGCGATCGACGCTCTTTACGGTGGAGAGCCGGTGCGCGATGATCAGCGTGGTGCGTGATGCCATCAGATGTTCCAGCGCCATCTGCACCATGCGCTCGGATTCCGAGTCGAGCGCGGAGGTGGCCTCATCCAGTAGCAGGATCGGACGATCCGACAACACCGCGCGCGCGATTGCCAGGCGCTGGCGCTGGCCACCGGAAAGTCGCACTCCGCGCTCGCCCAGATAGGTATCGAACCCGTCGGGCAAGCGCTCGACAAATTCGGTGGCATAAGCGGCGTCGCAGGCCAGCCTCACCTGCGCATCGGATGCCACCGGCCTGCCAAAGCGGACATTCTCGGTCACGCTGGTGGCGAATAAGGCCGGCTCCTGCGGCACCAGCGCGATGAGACGGCGCACTTGCGCGGGGTCGGCGCGGCGAATGTCGATGCCGTCGATTCGAATCGTGCCGCTTTGCGGATCGTAGAAGCGCAGCAGCAACTGGAACACCGTGGACTTGCCGGCTCCCGAGGGCCCGACCAGCGCCAGTTTTTCACCGGACGCGACACGCAGCGTGAAGTCCGCCATCGCCGCGGTTGCAGGTCGGGACGGATAGGAAAAACTGACCGCTTCGAACTCGACCGCTCCCGGCGCCGGTTGAGGAAAGACAAGCGGGTGCGGGGGTGCGACGACTTCGGGCTCGGTATCGAGAATCTCGACCAGGCGCTCGGCGGCACCGGCACCGCGCTGCAAGTCACCGATGACTTCGCTCAGCGCCGCGGCAGCACTGGCGACCATTGCCGCATAGAACACGAACGCGGACAACTCGCCCGCCGTGAGTTCTCCGGCCAGCACGTCATGCCCGCCGATCCAGAGAATGATGCCGACGCCCGCGAAGACCAGCACGATCACTGCCGAAATCAGCGACGCGCGCACGCGGATGCGCTGCCGTGCCGCATCGAAAGCGGCCTCGATGCGTTGTCCGAACCGATTGCGGTCTGTCTCCTCGTGGCCATAGGCCTGCACGGTGCGAATCTCATGCAGGGTCTCATCCACATAAGCGCCCACATCGGCGACCCGATCCTGGCTGGCGCGCGCCAGTTTGCGCACGCGGCGCCCGAACAACAGAATCGGAACGATCACCACAGGCACGGTCAACAACACCAGCACCGTGAGTTTCCAACTGGTCAGCATCAGCATGACCAGTGCGCCGGCGCCAAGCAGCGCATTGCGCAGCGCCATCGATACACTGGTGCCCACCACTTGCTCGAGCAACGTGGTGTCCGCGGTCAGGCGCGTGATGATTTCGCCGGTTCGCGTCTGCTCGAACCAGGCCGGCGACAAACTCAGCAGGTGGGAGAAAACCGCGCGGCGAATGTCGGCGACCACGCGCTCACCGAGCCAGGAGACGAGGTAAAAGCGCACCCATGTCGCGCTGGCCATGACCACGATCACGGCCAGGAGAAAAATCAGACCCTCATTGAGCGCGGCAGCATCACCTCCGGAGAAACCACGGTCAACCACTTGTTTGAGTCCCTGACCGATGACCAGAAAACAACCTGCGGACACAATCATCGCCAGACCGAATAGCAACATCCGCCGACGATGCGGCAACGCGAAATTCAGCAGGAATCCCAGCGCACGCAGACGCGCGGCGGTCGCTGGCTTGCGCGTTGTGGATTGCTCGAAGGGTGGTTCCGTCATGCTGGGAATGGGCACTTCTTCACGAACACTTTAGAGAAAGCATATTCACAAATATTGAATCCCAAGCTGCGGTATCTTAGCGGCTAAGCGGGCGATGAGGTGGGCGGGTGCCCCCCGGGGTTTTCCCGGCACACGTCTGCAATATTGCATCGACTTTTGAAACGTATGGCTTTTTTAATACCACGGGAAGGAACATGAATACGACACACTTACCGAATCCGGGCACGCGCTTCACTGCGCGATTGCAACTTGCCATGAGTATCCTGCTGCTGGGCGCTTACTTTGCCGGGCTGCCGCTGCCGGGTCGGGCAGCGGAACCGTTTGGCCGAGGCCGCCTCACCGGCTCGATCAATTTCGGTTCCGGCAGTGCGCTTGACCGGCACTACACGGTGCTGGGAGGCACCCTGGGTTATATGGCCGCCGATGGCTTGATGTTTGCCGTCAGCGCCGAGAAATGGTTTGGCGAAGAGCCGGACATCATCAAACTCACCCCGGAAATGCGCTACACCTTTACATGGGTCGAACCGGTCAAACCCTACGCCGGGGTATTCGTGTCGCGCACGTTTTACAATGGCCTGCAGGACCGCAATACCTACGGCGCGCGTGGCGGTGTTTATTGGCCCTTCAGTTCAAACGCTGCCTTCGGCACCGGGCTGGTGTACGAGAAAATTTCCGGATGCCATACGTCCACCTATCGGGACTGTTCGCAGCTCTACCCTGAAGCCAGTGTCATGTTTTCCTTCTGAGCGTAACAGCAGCGGCGCGTTTCGCTCAGCGGGCCACCGGCGGCGGAAAGCGGGCCAGCCACTCGTCGGCACGGCGCTGCCCATCGGCAACCTGTTCTTCGGTCATGTCGCGCGCCAGGCCATCGCGATAGCGCGGGGCGACCGCCACGCCGGATACGGCGGCAATAGCGAACCACTGATAAGCGGCGACGACATTCACCGTCAGACTGTTGCCGTCGTAGTGCATGCGTCCGAGCAGAAATTGCGCGTCACCGTCGCCTTGTTCCGCCGCCTTCTCAAACCAAGCCGCGGCAGCGTCGAACTCCCGGGCCCGAAAGGCCTGGACGCCCTTGAAAAAAAGTTCGGCCTCCTGCGCGCCGCCCAACCCGGCACCGAGAGAAAAGGCCAGCAGCAAGGCGATCAGAAGCCGTTTCATGGCAGCGCGTTCGTCTGCGAACCGCTTTGGCGCCCGCCTCAAGCCAGCACGTAACTGGTTTTCACGGTCGTGAAAAACTCCACCGCGTAGCGACCCTGCTCGCGCGGACCGTAACTTGACCCCTTGCGGCCGCCGAAAGGCACATGGTAGTCAACACCCGCAGTCGGCAAATTAACCATGACCATGCCGGCCTGGGCGTTCTTGCGGTAGTGCGAAGCGTGTTTGAGCGACGTGGTGACGATGCCGGATGAAAGTCCGAACGGCGTGTCATTGGCGACCGCGAGCGCTTCATCGTAGCCCTTGACCCGGACCACCGAGGCCACGGGACCGAACACTTCCTCGCGGTTGATGCGCATGCTGTTCACGGTCTCGGTAAACAGCGCCGGTTCCAGATAGAAACCCTCGGTTTCGCGTTTTACGATATTTCCACCGAATGCGAGCTTGCCGCCTTCCTTTTTCGCCGCGTCGATATACATCAAATCTTGATTGAGCTGGCTCTTGTCTACCACCGGACCGATGTCGGTACCCTGATTGAGCGCGTTGTCGACCTTCAAGCCCTTCAGGCGCTCGATCAGGGCAGCGACGAATTTGTCGTGTATGCCCTCGGTTACGATCAAGCGGGAGGATGCGGTACAACGCTGGCCGGTGGAAAAATAGGCGCCATTGACCGCACACTCCACCGCGATCTTCAAGTCCGCGTCGTCGAGCACCACCAGCGGATTCTTACCACCCATCTCCAGCTGAATCTTGGCCATGCGCGCGATCGCCTTGGCGGCCACCTGCTTGCCGGTTTCAACCGAGCCGGTAAAACTGATCGCGTCCACACGGCGGTCATTGACCAGAACTTCACCTACAACGCTGCCGCGTCCCATGACGAAACTGAATACGCCTTTTGGAATTCCGGCGTCGATGAGTATCTTGGCGATGGCATGCGCCGTTCCCGGCACCAGATCGGCGGGCTTGAACACCACGCAATTGCCATACGCGAGTGCTGGCGCGATTTTCCACGCCGGAATGGCGGCCGGAAAATTCCACGGCGCGATAATACCGACCACGCCGACCGGCTCGCGCGTGAGCTCGACGTCGATGCCCGGGCGCACCGAGGGCAGCAACTCGCCGGAGCGACGCAATACCTCACCGGCAAAAAACTTGAACACGTTGCCGGCCCGCATCACTTCGCCGATGCCTTCTGGCAGCGTCTTGCCTTCCTCGCGCGACAATAACCGGCCGATCTCGTCCTTGCGCGCGATGATTTCGTTGCCTACCTTGTCGAGCAAGTCGGCTCGTGCCTGCACGCCAAAGTTAGCCCACGCCGGGAAGGCCGCGCGCGCGGCTTCCACCGCCCGTTCGGTTTGCGCCTTGTCGGCTTGCGCATACTCGGCAATGACGTCGCTGAGATCGGAAGGATTGACGTCCCTGGACATGGTGGCGCCGGCGATCCATTCACCGGCAACATAGTTTTGCAGTTGTAGTGTTGCCATAAGTCCTCGCTGAAGATGTTGGTGTTGGTGTTGGTGTTGCCAATGTCGCTATCCGATGCCGATGCTAGCACGCCTGCCCTGCACCGGCACCGCGCCAACGGCGGCTAGCCTGGAGCGCGCCCCTTGCGCTTGCGGCGCAACTTGTGAAATTCATCCAGCTCCCAGGATCGCAGCCCCAGTACCACGCTGGCGGGGCGGCGCTCGCCAATCACCAGGTTCTTGTCGTCGTTGTGCAAATCGGTGAATTCGTTGGCCAGCTTGCGCAGCTTGGCGATGATCCTGGCACTCGATGCCGGCGAGAGCATGGCATTGATGACCAGAATCATTTCGTTCGGTCCGTCGAAACGCGAACGGAAGTATTCGCTTTGCGCCCTGGCCATGAAGTACTGCAGGATGGGCCCGTTCGGCAGCCAGGCAAAGCTGGGCGCAACCTTGAGCTTGATGCGGTTCTGAGGCAGCAATTCCAGGAACTTGATCTTGTCGAGCTTGAGCAGCAACTGAATGCATTCCGCTTTCGGAATTTCGTAAGTGGTGAGAATCTGGTCCAGCGTCATGTGATTGAGCACGCAGACCGCGATAAGGAACAACTTGGTGTTACTGACGACTTCCCGCTCCTGCTCCAAAGTCATGTGCGAGATATAGTTTTTCTCACTGTCCACCTCGCGCGCCAGATCGGTCAGGCCCAGTCCGGCAATCTGACAAACCTGCTCGAAACGATCCAGGGTGAACTGATAGGACGAGAACATGCGCTTGACGCTGGCTTCACTCATTTTGAGGACGCGCGCCACTTGGGCGTAGGTCTGCTTCTTCGCCTTGAGCGCGCGCTTGAGTGCCTCCACCACAGCAACGGTCTGCGACATCATTTCCTCCAGTAAGGCCGAAAGTCTAACCGGATGATACCGCGAGGCGCCGCGGCAGCAACCCTTTTCGCGGCCCTTCCACGGAGCCCACTGGCCGAGCAGTATTGCTCCACGCACTGCAATCAAGTTGAGCCACTGGACGGAAACGAATAGCAAACGACCATGAGAAGCCAAACCCTCTTCGCCGCTTTCACCGCTGCCAGCACCGCCATTGCTGAGCAGGCGCGAACCAGCGAAATTGACTACGAATCCACGCTGCTCACGGCCTTGCGGCATGGGGCGACTTCCTGCGATCAGATCCTCCGGTGCCGTATCGACATGTTCGTGGAGGCGGCGATTCCCGGGTAGCCATCCTTCATTCCTCTGCGTGCGGGGTTAACTTCCCCGTGGCATTTCGGCCGGTCCTGAATTCAGGAACCGGCCTTTTTTTGGTTGTTCGACGTTTTGCTTGATCCAGAAACGCAATCGCGATCCCGGCGACATGAGAAAATGCCGTGCTTTCCGCGACTCGAAACCAATGGACCCTGGCTTACTTACCTCACGCCCCGCTGTTCAGGCACTGCGCAGTTCCAAAATCCGCGAAGTTGCCAACGCCGGCATGGGCAAACCGGACTTGCTCGCGTTCTGGTTTGGCGAACCCGATGAGGTCACCCCCGAATTCATCCGCCAGGCCGGCGTCGAAGCCTTGCAGCGGGGGGAAACCTTCTACACGCAGAATTTCGGCATACCCGAACTGCGCGACAGTATCGCCGCGTACGTATCGCGTTTGCATGGCGTCCAGCAAAAGATCACGTCCGACAACATTGCCGTCACCAACTCAGGCATGTCCGCGTTGATGCTAACCACCCAGGCGCTGATTGGCCCGGGTGATCGCGTCGTGATCATCACCCCGGTGTGGCCCAATCTGGTGGAAATCCCAAAGATTCTCGGCGCACAGGCGGTCAGTGTTCCACTGAGTTTCGGAGGCCCCCGGGGCTGGACACTGGATCTGGAGCGCCTGCTCGACGCGCTGACGCCAGGCACACGCGCGCTTTACGTCAACTCGCCGAACAACCCGACCGGCTGGACCATCACGCGACAGGAGCAGGCCGCGATCCTCGCCCACTGCCGCCGCCACGGAATCTGGATTCTCGCCGATGATGCCTACGAACGCCTTGTTTACAGCGATAGCGTGGCGCCATCGTTCCTCGACTTCGGCTCTGCCGCAGACCGCATTGTGAGCACCAATACTTTCTCCAAATCCTGGTTGATGACCGGCTGGCGGCTGGGTTGGATCGTTGCGCCGCGCGAATTGATGCCGGGGCTTGGCACGCTCATTGAATACAACACCTCCTGCGCCCCTGGCTTCGTCCAGCGCGCCGGCATTGCCGCCATTGAACACGGCGATGCCGTGATCCAGCGCACACAGCAGCGCTTTCACCATGCACGTGATTATCTCGCGCGAAGGCTGCGCGAGCTTCCGGGCATCGAAGCACCGCTGCCCGCTGGTGCGATGTACACCTTCTTCAAGCTGCGGGGCATGACCGACAGTCTGGATTATTGCAAACGCCTGGTCGCCGAAACCGGACTTGGCCTCGCACCCGGCATCGCCTTCGGGCCGGAGGGCGAAGGCTACCTGCGCTGGTGCTTTGCCGCCAGCGAAGAACGATTAGATCAAGGCGTCGATCGTCTGAAGAAATTCATCACCGGGCACTGAAACAAACCGGAGGTCAGGCATGGCCAAACATCACCACTACAATTGCACCGTGCGCTGGACCGGCAATCAGGGCAGCGGCACATCCGCCTACCGCGCCTACAGCCGCGAACACGAAATCATCGCCGAGGGCAAACCCATGCTACCCGGGTCAGCGGACCCGGCCTTTCACGGCGATGCCTCGCGCTACAACCCGGAAGAGCTCCTGGTCGCCTCCCTTTCCGCCTGCCACATGCTCTGGTATCTGCACCTATGCGCGGTCAATAAAGTCATCGTGCTCGATTACGAAGATCACCCGGCAGGAGACATGGAAGAAACCGCCGATGGTGGCGGGCACTTTCTGCAAGTGATGCTGCGTCCCGTCATTACGTTGAGGGCCGGCTCCGATCTCGACGCCGCGACGCGGCTGCATCACGACGCACACGCGAAATGCTTCATCGCCAACTCGGTGAGTTTTCCGGTCAAATGCGAACCGATGGTACGTCATCAGCGGCACGAAGAACCGCAATAGCAACGGAACGACCTCGATATTGCGGCTGCGGATCTTGCCGCTGGAGCAGGCGTAAAGGATGACCTTGAGCATCACGCTCGGCGCATCGACCGGGGCAACGTTCGCATCGTTGCGAAAGCGTGCATCAAGCAGATTTAGATCCATCTCGTGATCGAGCAGGCGAGACAGGGCGTGCTCAAATATACCGGGGAGTCACTGAACGGACAGATCAATAGGCAGTCACTTCATACCTCGATCGATCTCTTTGTATCGGGCCATCGCGCGTTTCTCCTCATCACATCTCGATGACGCGACGAGTACATTCCAATCCAAGTATGCGTCTGAGCGAGATGTATTGAGGTAGCGGTCAGGCGGCAGAGCTCGATCGGTTGGAAATGATTTTGAATAGAACGCTTCGCGCGTCGTTCAGACGCTGCGCGGCGTCATTATCGCTCA
>JANLTJ010000280.1:0-4221 GCA_031362885.1 Betaproteobacteria bacterium | reverse complement strand
TCTGCGCCGGGTACCGGCAGTCCAGCCACGAAGTGGGAAATGTCCGGAAACGTGCTTCCAGATGGCATCAGATGCGTTCCCCAGGCGACGATGCCGTCGTTGCCATACATCCTTACCGAAGACAATGCGACGCTCCCGCTTCCGACATCCTCGCTGCGCAGATTTCCATCCGCGTCGAAAACGAAAGTCCCCGGAAGTGAGCCGCGAAGAAAACCGTCAGTAAGCTCACCGAACAGGATGGTCAGGTCAAGCGTGCCGGTCAATATGAAGCCTGGCGACGGATTGCCCCCCGCATCCTTTTCCTCGCCCTGGGCAAAGTTCGCCGGCGGATCTTCCGGTTCCGGTGGCGGCAGATCAGTGCGCTTGGCGGTCAGCACCGGCTTGACCTCCTGGCTCTGCACGTAATAGGACTCGCCATTGGTCACGCTCAGGCAGCCCGCGCCGTTACAGACTTCGATCTCGCCTTCGCCGACCGTGCCGGTGATCGATTGTCCGTACTGGATGGTGTACTCGGTGCCGCGAATACCGATGGTGGCCACCACGGTCCTGACCTGGTAATTCGCCTTGTTGGTGCGGCCCACCAACCCGGTGATGGTGCGCAAGCCGCCCTTGAGCAGACTGAACAGGCCTTTTTCGCTGCCATCGGTCTTGCCGTTGAATTGGTACTGATCGATGCGGAACTGGGACTCGGGTTGCAGGGAAACATACGCGCCGTCGGTAAAGCGCAATTGGGCGCGTCCGCCGTTGGTGTTCACGGTGTCGCCCTGCTCGATCTGCGCGCCTTTGCCCAGCGTACGGCTCTGGCCGTTGCTTCCCGTGGCCGTTACATTGCCCACGGAAAAATCCACCCGGGCTGCGGGTGCCCCGTATCCGACTACCGGATAGGCCGCAGAAATCGCCATGAGCAGCACGGCGCGCGCATTCAAGGAAAATTTGCTTTGAGACATGGTCGTCACTCCCTTAATCATGGTTCAAGGATTCGCGCCCTTAGATGTCTTGCCGCCACATGACCTGATAGACGATGCGGTCGAATTCGTTGACCTGGATATTAGAGCTGTTGCTGGTCCAACTCACCTGCGGTGTGATGCGCAGGTTCTTTTTCGCGAAAATGATCAAGCCGCCCGACGCATTGGCCTGCGTATCCTCGCGCTTGACCAGGAAGAACGCGTCGTTACCGGCATAGTCCCGCTGCTCGCCGCTGGCGTTGAAAAACAACGAGTATTTCCCGCTCAGATTCCATTGCGTTCCGAGCCGCGCGCCGTAGAGGTCATGTTCCAGTTGCGGCACAGTATCGGCCTCCGGTTTTTCCTGGCCACCATATAGTCCCAGGTAGGCAATTACGGTGCCGCGGCCGAAGGCGTGCGCATAGCCCAGGCCGCCGACGGAGCGCTTGGCATCCCGAATCGACTGGCTCGGATAAGCCAGATTGGTGTATTGGACAAAGGCGCTGATCTGGTTGCGTGCGTCGAAGTCATGCTGCCATTGCCCGGTGAAGCCCAGGGCATTGCGATAGGCATCTGGGTATGCCTGCGAATCGTCCACCCAGAACGAATTGAACTGCGTGGCCAGCGTGAAGCTATCGCGTTCCCGGCGATAGCTCAGGCCCAGGTTCGCGTCGTAGCTGGAGGTGGAAAAGTCCACCTCGTCGATATTGCTGCGGTTCTGGTAGGCCAGCCCGCCGAACAAGGCGAGGCGCTTGGAGAAAGGATGCTGAAAACTCAGCCCGCCTCCAAAGCCGATGAATTCGTCTTCCAGTTCCGTGGCCGTGGGCGCCAGGGTGAAAACCAGGCCGCCGAATGCGGGAATCGCCACCTGATTGTCGGCGGTCGCGCTGTTCACGTTACTGTCGTAGCCGAGACTGAACTCGACGAAACCGCGAATGACGGTGCGTGAGGATTCCTCGATTCGCGCGATGGCGTCCAGAAAGCGTTCGATGGTTGCGGAAACTTCCGGTGGCACCTCTTGCTTTTTGACGTTCTCAAACTCGCGCTTGGCGGTTTCGGTCTCTTTCAGATTAAAGTAGGCGCGCGCGATCTGGGCGCGGGCGGGCGCGTTGTTGGGCTGCATCGCCAGGACCCGCTCCAGAGCAAAAACGGCTTCGGTGTTTTTACCGAGCGCCAGCGCCGCCGCGCCCAGCAGAAAATCGAAGTTGGGATCTCCGGCGCGATCTGACTGCAAAGGAACCAGCAGGTCGTAAGTCTCCTGCGGTTTGCCGTTATCGAGCGCTTGCCTGGCCTTGAGCAACAAATCGTCGGCTGCCGATGCCGGGACCGGTGCAAACACGAAGCAGGACAACAGCAGGGCAATTTGTCTGAAATGTCGCATTGATCCTCCCGTCAACACTTTCGCGAAAACTTTTGCGTACCCAGCCAAGCATGCCGTTCAGACGGCTTTTTGAATTGACAACAATACTTTAGACTTATTTTTGTTGTGGCGAAAGCACTATCGAACTTTCCCCTCGGCGTCAACCGTCTGCGGACGTTGCGGGTGGGTCCACCACGCCGGGCCACGGCGGTCCACTCAGTTTTGGCGCACGCAATCCACGAAATAGCGCGCTTCACCGGCCACCGCCTCTTCGACCAGGCCGTGAATATCGGTGTCGAAGCCGGGGAAGGTGCGGTTGAACTCGCGCGCGAACTGGAGATAACGCACGATGGTGGCGTTAAAGCGCTCGCCGGGAACCAGTAATGGAATTCCGGGCGGATACGGTGTGAGCAGCACGCTCGTCACGCGGCCTTCGAGCTTGTCGATCTCCACGCGGTCGATTTCCTGGTGCGCGAGCGCGGCGAAGGCATCCGAAGGTTTCATTGCCGGCAGCATGTCGGACAAATACATTTCCGTGGTCAGCCGCGCCACGTCATTGGCCTTGTAAATGCCGTGAATCTGTTCGCACAGATCTCGCATGCCCAGACGCTCATAGCGCGAGTGCGCCTGGCAGAATTCCGGCAGGATGCGCCACAGCGGCTGGTTCTTGTCGTAGTCGTCCTTGAACTGCTGTAACGCGGTGACCAGCATATTCCAGCGGCCCTTGGTGATGCCGATGGTGAACATGATGAAGAAGGAGTACAGGCCGGTTTTTTCCACGATGACCCCGTGCTCGGCCAGATAGCGCGTGACAATGGAGGCCGGAATGCCGGTTTTGGCGAACTTTCCGGATACATCGAGCCCCGGCGTAATCACGGTGGCTTTGATCGGGTCGAGCATGTTGAAACCCGGCGCGAGATTGCCAAAGCCATGCCATTTCTCGTTGGATTTGAGTATCCAGTCCTCGCGCGAGCCAATGCCTTCGAGAGCGAGTTTTTCCGGCCCCCACACCTTGAACCACCAGTCCTTGCCGAATTCGTCATCGACCTTGCGCATGGCGCGGCGGAAATCCAGCGCCTCGACGATCGATTCCTCGACCAGCGCGGTGCCGCCGGGCGGCTCCATCATCGCCGCGGCCACGTCGCAGGAGGCGATGATCGCGTACTGCGGGCTGGTCGAAGTGTGCATCAGATAGGCTTCATTGAAAGCATGGCGGTCCAGTTTGCGGTTCTGTGACTCCTGCACCAGGATTTGCGAGGCCTGCGAAATGCCGGCCAGTAATTTGTGGGTGGAATGGGTGGCGAACACCATCGCATCCTTGGAGCGTGGCCGGTCTTTGCCGATGGCGTGCATGTTTTTGTAGAAATCATGGAAGGTCGCGTGCGGCAGCCAGGCTTCGTCGAAATGCAGGGTGTCGATCGAGGAGTTGAGCGTTTCCTTGAGCGTTTCGACGTTGTAGAGCACACCGTCGTAAGTGCTCTGGGTGATGGTCAGGATGCGCGGCTTCTTGCGCTTGACCGCGCGCGCGAATGGATTGGCCTCTATTTTTTTCTGGATGTTTTCCGGCTTGAACTCATCCAGCGAAATCGGCCCGATGATGCCGAGGTGATTGCGCGTTGGCGTGAGAAACACCGGAATCGCGCCGGTCATGGTGATGGCGTGCAAGATTGACTTGTGGCAATTGCGGTCCACCACAACGATGTCATCCGGCGCCACATTGGCATGCCAGACCATTTTGTTTGACGTGGAGGTGCCGTTGGTGACGAAAAAGCAGTGGTCGGCATTGAAAATTCGCGCGGCGTTGCGCTCGGAAGCCGCCACCGGCCCGGTATGGTCGAGCAACTGGCCGAGTTCATCCACCGCGTTGCACACGTCGGCGCGCAACATGTTCTCGCCGAAGAACTGGTGGAACATCTG
>JANLTJ010000250.1:0-3429 GCA_031362885.1 Betaproteobacteria bacterium | reverse complement strand
TATGGCACGCAGCAAGCTCCGATTGCTCAACCTCCGATTGCTCGGTGGTGTCTCAGTATGAATTTCCGCTATCGGCCAATTGCCGACATTCACCAGCCACCAGTCAATGTCCGGTTGTTTAGTCAAAGCGGTCACCCAATTCCCACAGCCCGATTCGACGCTCATATGTTCCCCGTCTCCATTTTGATAACGTAATAACCCGACCGGCCATTGAGGACAATATTACTAATCAGTAAGATAGGACATTACGACAGCCGTCTCTACATTAATAAACGTCCGGACCCATGGGTCTCTTGATTAACTGTTGGGCCGCATTGAACCATGGATGCCAAATTTGTCGCGCATGTCGAGTCGTTACGCCCAAAGCTTGAAAGACTTCTCGCCATGGCCCCAGTGAAGCCGACAAATCTCCCCAAGGAAATGCCAACCGCGGGAATATATGTGCTCTCGGAAGGTGGACAGCACCTCTATGTCGGTCGAAGTAACGATATCCGTGGCCGCCTCGGTAGGCATTCAAAGCCTGGCGCAACTCATCGAATGGCAGCGTTTGCTTTTCGGCTCGCTCGCGAAGTTACCGGAAATCTCCGCGCCTCTTACAAGAAGGGAGAAGGCTCGCGTGCTGGTCTGATGGAAAACGCATCTTTCGTCGAAGCATTTAACTCTGCAAAAGCACGCATTCGCGCCATGGATGTTCGGTACATAGAGGAGAAAGACCCGGTGCGTCAAACGCTGCTTGAGGTTTACGTCGCGGTGACACTTGAAGCGAAGTACAACGACTTCGACAATCACTAATGCAGCCCAACCCTTTGTTGCTGCGGACGGGCCGCCAGCATCGTGCAAACTCAGTCGGCGTCATGGCCCGCCGTAGAACAACACGTTGAGGTTGTAGAAAAACCTCTTTGAACACGAAATCTCGAAAAATGGACGTCGTGAATTCAATGAGTTGCGAAACAGAAAATCTCCCGAAAAGGGTTTTTCTACAGCTTCGTTAGGTTTTGTAGAGACGACATCGTGAACTCAACCAAATCGGAACGCAGTGAAGCTGCCAACCGCGCCGCACATGACCGTCGTATCAAGGCGGCAACTTCGTTACTACATTGCCTTTCTCGGAGCAACGTGATGCGGTTTCATCATGACGGCCTTGTACAGGAAATGCTGGACGCGGATTCACCGACTGCGTTCAATGACGTGAAAAAGACCAGATTTGCGGCATACGTAGTCTTCTGGTTCTCAAGTCTCGCTGCGGTAATTGAACGCTATGAACAGCTCCTATCTAGCGGAACAATCCCTGAATCAGCAGAGGTAAAGGCATTGCTTGATAAGGATTTCAAAGATGTCATCAAGCCATTCAGAAACTCGGTTGCTCACTGCAGCGATCACGATGACAATCGCACACTGAAGCTGTTTGAGCTTCCGCACTCGATACCTGATCGGGCTGCACTCATTGCTACCCGACTTCGGGAACACCTTGACGACATCATCAAAACCTAACTTTAGGTGGAAAGGACGGGCGAACACGGTCGTCGCTTACGTCCAAGCCACTGCGCGCGCCCGCCTTTCACCATGACGTTAGGCGGCACAATTGGAGGCCTGCACCATGCCTGAGTGGAAAGACGTTCTCGCTGCACTTGTCACTCTCGTCGCAACCTTTACCGGTGCATGGGCTGCATTTCGATTCGAGAGTCGCCGACGCAAGACTGAGGAAGATGAGAAGCGCATTGGCGCAGGCAACCGGGCTCTCTACGTTGTATACCACTACTGGAACTTGCTGGAGCAGTTCCGTAAGGAAGTCTTGGAGCCGCATCGCGGCAAACAAGACGCATGGCTGAATCTTGCCGCTCACCCTGCAGCGTCGATCCCTACCGACCGGTTTCTGCCCAATGACCTACAGTTTCTTCTGCAAGTTGAGCGTGCTGACACGTACGTCACGCTAATGCTTGAGGAGCAAAGAGCCTTGCTTGCGCTCAACCTCATAACTGGAAGATCGAACCTAGTACTCAACGAGGTTTTCCCACGAATGGCAGGCGCTGGCATTAGGGTGGGCCAGCAGCTCGGCTCTGATGAGATTGAACGCATCCTCGGAGTCGATGTGACACACAAGCTCAAAGAGCTTACGGCCGCCCTCTTCAAGAACGTTGACGAGGATCTTGTCTCGCTCAGAGCGGCACATGACAAAATGCGCTCGACCATGAAGGACCTCTATCCCGCCAGAAAGTTTCTACAGGTAATATTCGAGGACTCGCGCGTTGCCGCCTAACTCATACGTTGAATGACGGCTATATGCTACTGAGCGGACACTCGACAATTCGGCAATGACAGTCTCGTATGGGTCGGAAGCGGAAATTCAAACTGCGACACTACCGATTGCTCAACCCCGGCCCAGCCGATCCCGGGATGACCCGGCGCAAGCCGGTCAACTACGATGGATTGTGCTCGAGGGCGCCGGCAGATCCAGCATAGGTCCAGTACACGCGAGCACCTCAGTTCAGTACGCTTGCCAGCTTCTTGCGAAATTCCGCAACCAGGTCGGGTTGCTCCTGCGCGAGACTGAAAATGGCCAGGATCTGCTTGCGCGCCGAACCATCATTCCAGTTTCTTTGCAGGCGCACGATTTCAATCAATTCTTCCAGCGCTTCGCGGAAGCAAAGTTTTCCCGCGAGCAGGCAGGCCAGTGCAAATCGCGCCTCGTGATCGGCTGGATTGAACCGTATTTTTTCCTTCAACTCCGGTTCACTTCCGCCCGATTCGGCTGCGCGGGCGAAAGTCAGTGCGGCCCGCAAGGCCGCAATGCGATCATCCCTGTCGATGTTCGGCTGCATCGTCGCGAGCGCAGCCTCGGCTTCGTCCAGTCGGCCCAATTGAATCAAAAGGCCGGTCAGATCGAGCCATGCCAGAAAGTTCGCCCGATCCAGGTCAATCGCCCGGCGCAACGCTTGCTCAGCCTGGTCGAGATCGCCCGCCTCGCGCAGCCCGAGCGCGCGTGCATGCTCGATTTCGGAGGGTGTCGGAATCAACTTATCGATAAAAGCGCGAACCTGAGACTCCGGGACCGCACCGAGGAAATGCGAGACCGGCTTGCCGTCCCGGAACGCCATCACATCCGGAATGGAGCGCACCCCGTAAGTGGCCGCGATGTCCTGGTTGTCCTCCGTATTCAGCTTCGCAAGCTTGAACTTGCCCCCGTATTCGGCAGCCAGTGACTCCAGGACCGGTTTCAGCACACGGCAGGGCGCGCACCAGGGCGCCCAGAAATCGACCACGACCGGCATGGACTTCGAGGCCTCGATTACTTCAGCTTCGAAAGTTGCACTGGTGACATCTACCGCGTGTTCCGCCATGGTTTTCCTCTGGTGTTGGTTGCGCGACGAGATATGGACATCAGGCCTCGGACGCGAAATTGCAAGCCCACGGAAACCGGCCGCTTCACTG
>JANLTJ010000248.1:0-15868 GCA_031362885.1 Betaproteobacteria bacterium | reverse complement strand
CATGGCACGCGCGTTGAGCGCCTGCGGCGGTAGCAGATGGAACAGGGACTTGTAGGACAACTCAATCTGCGGGCCCAGCCCTGTCAAGGCCAGATGTGGAAACTGCAAGCTGTTGGTTACTCCGGCCACCGCGCCGGTGCTCGCGGTCAATGAAGGCCCGAGCAGGGCGACAATGTTTTCGCCGTGTATCAGCGCTTCGGCCTTGCTTTTGGAGATGTCGGGCTTGGAGCTGTCGTCCTCAATCAGGATCTTCAGCGGCCGGCCGCGAATGCCGCCGCGTTCGTTGATGCGCTTTTCCGCGAGCAAAATACCGCTGCGCTCGGGTACACCGAGTCCGGCACCGGGTCCGGTCAACGACAGCACCGCGCCGACCATGATCGGTGCGCCGGAGGGCTGCTGGGCCGCCGCCGCGCCCGCCAGAAACACCAGGGGCAGCCATCCGCAAAGTATCCGCGCGAGTCCGGGTACGAGAATCCGCCGCATGAAAATTTCTCCTCACTATTGGAATTTTTCGTCGCGCTTGACTGCGTGAATGATGCCGCGCTGCCTTGTTCCGGAGTATGCCTCAATGCCGGAGTCTTTTCAGCCCCGGCAGGTTTCCTGGACTTCTACTGCCTGCGTACACGAAAACCTAGGCCATGTTTGTAGAACATGACGGATCCGTGTCCCAGAAAGCGCGTGCACCGAAGCGCGCCAGCAGCGGCTCGCAGGCCGGACCGGCCAGCGCCGCAACCTTGGTAAGGGCATCCGCGATTACGCAACTCGGCGCCGCAACCATGACCGCGCCGCTTCCCGCCCAGACGCCGCCCGTAGCCGGATCAAAGATGTGACCCAGCGGTTGAGCAAGACGGTCCGGGCGCTCGGCATGCGGTGCCGACGTGGCAATCGCACCGCGACGCAGTCGCGCCACCTCCAGCAGGGTGCCGTGCCGGCGCAAATGCACGGGATGGAGGTCGGGTCCGAAGCGGCGCAGGTCGCCGCCGGCGTTAACCACGGCTTGTGTGCAACCGGCGTTCCTGAGGACATGAATCGCCAGGTCAATGGCAAAGCCCTTGGCGATGCCGCCCAGGTCGAGCATCATCGGTCGTCCGAGAAAAATCCTGCGCCCGGGCAACAACGCAATCTGCCGCCAGCGACCGCACTCGAGCGCATCACCCGCCGATCCGGGGAGCAGGCCTCCTCGCACCAGCAAAGGTGCGACGGTG
Organism: Betaproteobacteria bacterium; assembly: GCA_031362885.1. GTDB lineage: Bacteria > Pseudomonadota > Gammaproteobacteria > Burkholderiales > JACQAP01 > JACQAP01. The sequence continues at coordinate 14,663 of JANLTJ010000248.1, read as the reverse complement.
ATATCGAACAGGCCGTCGCTCGCTTCGGCGATGCGCAAAGCGCGCCTGAGTACCACCCAGGTCCAGGGATGCACGGTGCAAGGTGCGCGCGCGGCTTCGCGGTTGAGCATGGACAGCTCGCTCGCCGGATCATGAAAACTCATCAGCCGATCGACCTGCGCGACGCTGTCCAGGGCAGCATCGACCGCCCGCGTGGCGTCCGGACCAGAGGCGCTTACATGAACCAGCGTCCCCATGGCGGGACGCATGCGCGAAACTTCAGCGCAGGACGGACTTGTGGAGGAAAAGCAGGCGCTTGATGCCATCAGTCACGTGGCGAACGGACATTGTTGCACCGCTGATGTTGCCGATATCGGTGCCGACCTGAAGCGGACTTTCCGTGGTCTTGCCGACGAACTGGTCGCGCCACTTCAGCTCGCGCACCTGATAGCCGTAGGCTTCTAGATACTCAACGATCTGAAACTGGCGCACGCTGCCATCGGCGTTGATGCCCAGCGCGTAAGTGATCAGCTCGTGCTTGCCGATCACCTGATCGATGCAGAACCAGCCGACCACCTGGCCCTTGGACATGGCCTGCCATATCTGGTGTTGGGCGGTGCGCCCGCGCACACCCGAAAGCTTCTCGATCTCCTGCATCTGCTCGGCGGTCAGTTGCACCGGATTGGCGACGAACTCGTCGGCCTGAGGAAATATCAGCACCTTGGCCTGATCGATGCTCATGTACTTGGCGGCGATGCACTGTGGCGCAGCGGCGTAGATCGCAACGGGTATCAGCCAGCGCATGTCCAGACTCATGAGCGTTTGTCCAGGGGCACCGCGTGCGTTTCGCTGCGCCGGGTCTTGCCCCGGCCTGAAACGACATGCCAGGCGAGCAGCGCCGGAATCGCCAGACCCGGAACCCAATGCAGGGCGCTGATCACCGGCCGGATATCCTCGCCCCCGGCGTAATAAAGCAGATAACCCGTCACGGTAAGCAGCAGCATGAAACTAACCAAGCCGATGCCCAACGCAATATTGCGCCGGATCGACCAGGCGCGGCGGATATGTACCGGCAGCAGCGAACCGTAAATGATCAGCCCCGCCATGGCCGCCGCGCCATGCAGGCGCAACATCCAGGGCTCCAGCGGATGAATCTGCGGGCCGTATTCGCCCGGCACAGCGAGGAAATAATGCAGCACGAGCCAGACGATTCCGGTTACCACCAGCGCCGCTGTCGCGCCGTAGACCGCGCCCTGGTGCCAGGGGCCGAGGCGTATGGAATCCGCGCGCCTTGCCGCGGTGGCGCTCGCCATGACTACGCGGTCGGGGCGCGATTCCGGCCGCCGCTGTCCTGGCGGCGCGATTTCCTGCGGTGCCACTTCTTTCTGCGTCAGGGCGCTGGTTTGGGTTTTGGACATCGGGTTCAGTCGCAAGTCTTGCGGATCAAGGTCGAACCGGAAAATCTCTGGCAAGCCGGCTGTCTGAAGATATGCGGGCCGTGCGCGCGGATCGCGGTCTGAGCCTGACTATCGATTTCATCCAAATGCGGATCGGAGCTGCGCACCCATTGCACCAGATCAGCGCTGCGGGCTTCGTCGATCACCGGACGCCATTCCAGAGGAATGATCGGGCTATGGCAGGCGCCGAAACAAAACGAAGGCTCGCGCGCCTTTTCCCAGCGCGAGCCCTGAATCGCCAGCAACAGGTACATCACCTTGGCTTCATCCGGTTTGGCGCCTTCGGCGAGACTCGCCTCGAAAAACATTCGCTGCGCTTCGTTCCATTTCTCCGTCATGCTTTGCGTGGCGGATTCGTACACGAGCAGGGACTTGCGCAAGCCGCTTTCGTAGGGCGGCCCGATGCGGTCGCGGAACATCGGTGGTATGCCTCGACCGTCAAAGACCTGGCCGCGCTCCACCTTCCATAGCTTGCCCTGAGCCTGCCGGAAGCCGAAGTCTTCCACCGTGCGCAGCGAAGGAACAAAACCTTCTTCCATCGGCTCGACCACGACCCGCCCCTCGAAGTGACCTTGCTCGGCGCTGATGGCAGCCGTCATGGTTCCGGCAAATGCCAGGACCGACACCATGCGGGTAAACAGCTTCGTCATCAATTTTCTCCGTGCGTGTATGGCGAGCAGACATTTGCTGGCGGCGCGAGCGCGAGCATACACGACCGCGGGCGAGGCATGCCGGCTCGCATTCGTTGCGTTGCCGCAAAACGCAATCCTGTTACGGCAAACGGGTTGCGCCCGAATGGTGCTTACTTAAGCCCTGATTCCGTGACAACCACGGTATGTAGCCCGGATGGAGCGCAGCGCAATCCGGGAAATCGGTTCCATGGCGGAGCATTTCCCCCGCATTGTGCTGCGCTGCATACGGGCTACGTGTTGCGGTCTTTATGGTCCCAGTGCCGTATTCTCGGGTAAAGACACTTAAGTAAGTGCCATTCGGTTGCGCCCCTATTGTTTGAACGCCGACTGGCGCCTGACCAATTGCCAGCGGCCGTCGCGCTTGACCCAGACATTCAGATACCTCAAATCCGCCTTGCGCCGCTCGCCGCCGATTTCCAGATCGAGACGAGTATCGCCCAGGGCGGTGGCGACATCCCCATAGACGTTGACCTTCACGTCGTAACGCTCGGCGGAAAAAATCTTTACGGCGCCGCTCATCGTCTGCTTAACGTACCCGGGTTTATCGTTGATCTTGCCATTGGCCTGGTGATAGACAAATTCGTCAGCCAGCGTATCCGCCAGGGCCTGCGCGTCCATGTTTATCATCGCGTCGTAGCGGCGATCCTCGACTTCGTGAATGTCTTCGACCGGTCCGGCAAAGGCCGGCAGCCAGACTGCGCATGCTCCGGCAAAAATCCACGCTACAAACTTCTGTTTGCAGGTTGCGATGTTCATGGCTTGCTCTCCTTGATGATCAATTTACATTCGCCCCGAACCGGTTTCCCGTGGCGAGAATGGTCTCTTATTTTAGAACGGCGATCTTCTTGCGTTCGATGAGACCGAAGTCGATCGCGTAACCAAGACCGGGTTCTGCCGGGGCATGCACCATGCCGTCGCGGCCCACGCGGATATCTTCCAGCAGCCCGTATTTCTGCGCGCCGTCCGGCAGCAGCACCTCGAAGAATTCGGTGTTGCGAATCGCCATGATGACGTGCAGGTTGGCCACATTGTTGAGCGAGTTGCCGCCGTGATGAATTTCATAGTTCATGCGGAACGCCTCGGCGAGATGCGCGGTCTTGACCAGCGTGGTGATGCCGCCCTTGACGGCAACGTCGCCGCGCAAGTAATCGGTCGCCTGCATCATGATCCATGGCGCATAGCTGTCGTATCCGGTGATCGGATACTCGGTCGCCATGACCGGAATATGCAGTTTCTGTTTGAGCTTCACGTAGTTGTACAAGTCCTGATCCGAGAGCGGGTCTTCGTACCAGTGAAACCCCATTTCCTGGATCGCCAGACCAACTCGTACCGCCGCCGGAAAATCGTAGCTCCAGGTCGAATCAAGCATGATCGTATAACCATCGCCTACGGCGCGGCGTACCGCTTCGCACACCTTGATGTCTTCGCGCCATTGGGTCGGCGGATGAATCTTGTACGCCGCCCAGCCGCCGGCCTTGAACGCCTGCGCTTCATCGGCGTAGGCTTCGGCTGAATTCAAAACCGCTGAGGATGCGTATGCGCCGATCTGCTCCCGGTATGTCCCGAGCAGGCGATGGATCGGCTGCCCGTAAGTCTTGCCGGCGATATCCCATAGCGCCACATCAACCGCGCCGATCGGGCGCACGCCCGCCGCGCGTTGCCGGTTCCAGATGTCCTGATTGAGCCGCTCGCGATCAAGTGGGTTCCGGCCGAGCAGCACCGGCTTCAAATGCGTGATGAGTGCCTGTGCGTCGCTCGTCGCCGGATTCATCGCTGAACCGAGAAAAGCATGTCCCTCGACTCCCTGATCGGTGACCAGGCGCAACAGGCCCAGCGAACTGCTCCCGGCGAAGCGCCCGGAGTGCGTCCCGTAAGTGGTGGCAGGAATGTTGTCCCAGGCAAACAGCGTGAGCGTTACGTCGGTGATTTTCATGGAAGCGTTCAATTTTCTGAAGTTGATTGAAATCTTACACTCTGTGCCCACTGCCAGACGAGGCCCGCCATTTTTGCACCGCAGCATGACTCAAGACAATTGGGCTCGTTCTTTGTTTCAGACGCGGATTTCCAATCTCTTCCCCCTGCCCGAGATAATAATTGACAACAGCATGGCACCGGTTCAGCCTCTCCAAAGCGGCAAGTTGGAAATTGATAACAAGAAGCCGCATCCGTAAGAGTGGTAGGCAACTTCAACCAATTTACCAAGGGGGTGTGCCATGTTCAGACTTGCAGCATTCACTTTCGTTGTTCAGCTATTTGTTTCCGCGACCGCATTCGCACACATGCCCACTATTGCCGCTGAAGCGGTATGCACGAACGGTGTTGCGGTCATTAATTACACTTCTACTTCCTGGAGTCCTAATCAGTTCGAAGGCGAGAATTCGAATATCGCGATTCTGGTAAATGGGATACAGGTACGGAGCGGGGCGTATATCTATCTCGGCAATTCATTTTCCGGTTCGGTACCCGCGCCCAGCGGGGACACAGCAATTGTTGCGGCGGTCGCAGTCGCCAATTGGGGAAATGGAGCCCCTGGCGGACAGACGCAATCAACAACCGTTACGTTGCCGACAAATTGCTCGACAGTTATCGGTAACGGTCGGTTCACGGGTGGTGGTTATCAACTTCAAGTTGCTTCGGCGAGAGTCACACGTGGATTGACCATTCATTGCGACTTGCTCTTGTCAAACAATCTCGAGGTGAACTGGGGTGGGAACAAGTTTCATATGAACGAACACCTCACGACGGTTGCCTGCACGGACGACCCGTTCGTTACACAAGCGCCGCCGGCGGCTCCGCTTGATACCTTGGTCGGAATTGGCGCAGGTCGTTACAACGGGGTGAGTGGATATACGATTGAGTTCACCCTGGTTGATCGGGGCGAGCGTGGTTCAAGTGTTGATCAGGCCGCATTGCGGATATACGAGACTGCGAATCCCGGCAATGTGGTGCTGAATATTCCTCTGCAAGTCATTACCGGAGGGAATCTGCAGGCACATTACGATCAGCCACACAAGTAACACTGATCTGCACCAAGCGTGAGATTTGGGTAGAAGGCGCGACACCACGAAAGTGGTGTCGCTTTTTTTTGGATCGGTATCCCGCGCTTCGTTCTACGCGGAAAGCTGACCGGCCTTCAACTGACTTTAGTACAGGAATGATTCAATCGCTCTGGCCAATTCCCTGGGATTATCCAGATGCATCATGTGACCGGACTCAGCGATGGTCTCTTCGTGCAGCGAGCGATAGCAATCGCGGTAGCGACCCAGCAGCGCCTGGTCGCCTTTCATCCATTTCTTCATCCATTGCCCGTCGCCCCACAGCCAGAGCACCGGCGCGGCGATGCGCTTCCAGCACGCCATGGCCTCCTCGACGCGATAGAGCACCGGGTAGACCATCTTGTGCAGCGGGTCGGCACGCAGGTGGATGCTGCCGTCTGGTCGCTGCTCTGCCCAGTGCGGCGCCAGAAATTGCGCACGCGCGTCGCCCATGCGCGGATTGTTCTTCGTCAACCGTGCGGCCACTTCATCGAAGCTCGCGTAAGGCCGCAGTGCCGGGGGTGCGCGGTTTTCATCCAGCCATTGCGCGTAGCGCTCCGGGGCCTTCTCCGCCGTGCTCGGCGGCAGACCGAAGCCTTCCGCCAGCACCAGTTTGCCGATGCGTTCGGGGCGAATGCCGGCATACAGATTGGCGATATTGCCGCCCATGCTGTGGCCAACGACATAAGCCGGCGACTCCGGCTGGAAGTGCGTGAGCAGCGCGTCGAGATCGGCGATGTAATCCGGGAACCAGTAACCGGTGCTGGTCCATTGCGACAACCCGAAGCCGCGCCAGTCGGGCGCGATCACATGCCAGTCATGTCTGAACTCATCGACAACGAACTGGAATGATGCCGATACGTCCATCCAACCGTGCAGCAGGAACAGCTTTGGCGAGGTGGCGCTTCCCCAGTTGCGAACGTGATAGCGCAGGCCGCGAACGTCGAGAAACTGCGAGTGGCTGGGTTGCATAAAAGCCTGGCTTACTCCTGCCCGGTCATGGGTTCGGGTTCTTCGTGGCGGCGGATGCTCAGGTAGGACAGCAGCGCCAGCGCGACGCCGATCAACAGCATGCCGATAAGCTCCGAGCGTCCGGGTACTTCGCCCAGTTGTATCCACGATGCAATAATCGCGATCACCGGGATGCCGAGCGAGGACAGGCTGGTGGTACCGGCGGGCAGCCGGTGCAACACGTACAGCCACGCCAGCCAGCCGAAGCCGGTGGCCATCACGCCATTGAACAGCGTGACGACGATGAAGGTGTCCGACCAGATGATCGGCTGACGGTCGAATAACGCCTGCGCAATCAGGATCGGAATCAGGCCGACGATCATCTGCCAGAACGTAAACGCCAGGGGCTCGACTGTGGCCTGATTGTGCAGGCGTTTGGCGCAAACCACGCCGATGGCCCAGCACATGCCCGCCACCACGGCCAGGGTTTTGCTGAACAGCGAAGTGTGCATCTGCCAGGGTTCGAGCAGAAACACCAGGCCGGCAATGGCCAGCGCAACGGCCACCCATTGCAGTCCGCGGATTCGCTCATGCAGCATCGGCCAGGCAAACACCAGCACCCAGAACGGCATGGTAAATACCAGCACCGAGGTCTTGCCGGGCCCGCCTTCAGACAGCGCCCAGGTATTGAGCAGCAAGAACGCGCCGGTCTGAATCAGGCCGATCATCAGCAGCGCCTGCCAGTGCTGCGGTTTGAGTGGCCTGCGCGTCCACAACAAGCCGACGAATAAGGTCAGGATGCCCAGCACCAGACGCAGCGCAACGACATCCATCGGGCTGGCGTATTCCAGACCGATTTTCGAGGTGATCCAGGCGTATCCCCACAGCACCACCAGAAGCACCATGACGATCGTCGCCCGGCGCGTTTCGCGGGCGTTGCTCATGGAGATTTCGTGAGCGCAGGCTCCAGGTTGCCGTCGAGCGCGACACGCTGATCGAACACAAAACAATTGCCCGTGAAATGCGTATCACCGCAGTCCTCGAAGTATTGCAGGATGCCGCCGTCGAGCTGGAACACCTTGTGAAAGCCCTGCGCGATCAGCACCGGGGCCGCTTTCTCGCAGCGGATGCCACCGGTGCAGAAGGTGACAATGGTTTTGTCCTTGAGCGCCGGATCGAGCGCCTCGGCTGCCTGCGCGAATTGTCCAAACGAACTGAGCCGCAAGTCCATGGCCTTGTCGAAGGTTCCCGCATCGACTTCGAAGGCGTTACGCGTATCGAGCAAGACAACCTCGCGGCCTTCGTCCAGCCAGCGCCTGAGTTCCGCCGGTGCCACGAAGGGTGCGCGTTTCTGCGCCGGATTGATGCCGGGCACACGCAGCGTGATGATTTCTTTTTTGATCTTGACCAGCATGCGCTCGAAGGGTTGGAAAGCGGACACGCTGCGCTTGAAGCGCAGGTCCGAAAGGCGGGAATCAGCTTGAATTGAATCCTGAAAATCGATGATCGCACTTGCGCTGCCCACGATGACGATGTTGATGCCTTCGACGCTCAGTAGAATCGTGCCCTTGAGATCGAGTGCGTGGCAGCGCTCCTGAATGCTGGCCTTCAGGACTTCGAGCGCGTCCAGCGCAACGAATTTATAGCCGGCAAGATTGACGAACTGCATGGAGAGCTATCGCGCAAGTGAGGGCGCCATTTTACCAATCAACGGCAAGGCTTCAGTGCACCGCGGATCCAGCACCAGGATATTTCGGGGAAGCGGGAAATATTTCGGGCCGGGTTATAGCATGCCCAGCCACAGGTAAAGAGCGCGGCTCGATGCTTACGTCCTGTTTTAAATAATGAATTGCCAGTTGTTTTCCATCGCCTGATCTTCCGCTCGCACCTGGGAATTTGCGGTAAAGCAGTTCGGGTTTGAAGCGTAAAATCCCGCCCATGCAACCCCGGTTCGTTCACCTTCGCCTGCACAGCGAATATTCCATCGTCGATGGCATTGTCCGCATCGACGACGCCATCGCGGCAGCGGGAGCGGACAATATGCCGGCGCTGGCGCTGACGGATTTGTCGAACTTGTTCGGCATGGTCAAGTTCTACCAAGCCGCGCGGGGCAAGGGTTTGAAGCCGCTGATCGGCTGCGATGTCTGGATCAGCAACGAGACCGACGCCGGCAAACCCCACCGCGCCTTGTTCCTGTGTGCTTCGCGGGCCGGCTATCTGCATTTGTGCGCCTGGCTCACGCGCGCCTACCGCTCCAACCAGCACCATGGCCGCGCCGAAATCAGGAAAGACTGGCTGCGCGAAACCGGGACCGACGGATTGATTGCCTTGTCCGGCGCGCAGTTGGGCGACATCGGCCATGCGCTGCTCGCCGACAATACCGCGCAGGCCACCAGGCACGCGCAGTTCTGGGCGGAATTGTTTCCGCAGCGCTTCTATATCGAGTTGCAGCGCACCGGCCAGCCCAACGCGGAGCATTACGTCAAGCGCGCCGTGCGGCTTGCCTCGCAATTGAAGCTGCCGGTGGTGGCCACGCATCCGGTGCAGTTCGTCAAGCGTGCGGATTTCCTCGCGCACGAAGCGCGGGTGTGCATCGCTGAAGGTTATGTGCTCTCCGATCAGCGCCGGCCACGCCACTTCACTGAGGAGCAATACCTCAAGACCCAGGACGAAATGACGGCTTTATTTTCCGACCTGCCACAGGCGCTGGAAAATGCGGTCGAGATCGCGCGCCGCTGCAATTTCGCGCTCGAGCTGGGCAAGGCGCGCCTGCCCCTGTTCCCGACGCCCGAGGGCTTGACACTGGAAGCCTTCTTGCGCGAGCGCGCATTCACCGGTCTGGAAGATCGCCTGCGCGCGCTTTATCCGGACGCGGCGGCGCGGGCCGGGCAGCAGACGCGTTACCGCGAGCGCATCGAGTTCGAGGTGAACACCATCGTGCAGATGGGCTTTCCCGGTTACTTTTTGATCGTGGCCGACTTTATCAACTGGGCCAAGGGCAATGGTGTGCCGGTTGGCCCCGGGCGCGGCTCCGGCGCAGGCTCGCTGGTGGCCTACTCGCTGGGCATCACCGACCTCGATCCGCTGCGCTACGGTCTGCTGTTCGAGCGTTTTCTCAATCCGGAGCGGGTGTCAATGCCGGACTTCGACGTGGACTTCTGCCAGGCCGGCCGTGACCGGGTGATCGATTACGTGCGCCAGAAGTATGGCAATGATTCGGTGTCGCAGATCGTGACCTTCGGCACCATGGCGGCGAAGGCGGTGGTGCGCGATGTCGGCCGCGTCATGGAGTGGAATTACAACCGCACCGACGAACTGGCGAAGCTCATTCCGTTTCAACCGGGCAAACTCATCACCCTGGAGATGGCGCGCCAGATGGAGCCGCGTTTGAAGGAGCGCGAGGAGACCGAAGAGGAAACCCGCGAACTGCTGGCACTCGCCGGGCAGCTCGAAGGCTTGAGCCGCAACGTCGGCATGCACGCCGGCGGCGTGTTGATCGCACCGGGCAAGCTGAGCGATTTCTGTCCGCTTTATATTGCTTCCGGTTCGGATAGCGCGGTTTCCCAGCTCGACAAGGACGATGTCGAAGCGATCGGCCTGGTGAAGTTCGACTTTCTCGGCCTGACCACGCTGACCATTCTCGACTGGACGCTGCGCTTCATCAAACGCCTCGACCCTCAGTCGACTATCGTGCTGGAGAATTTGCCGCTCGATGATGCGGCCGCGTACAGGATTTTTGCCAGCGCCAATACCACGGCGGTGTTTCAGTTTGAATCGCGCGGCATGCGCGATTTGTTAAAGCAGGCGCGCCCGGACCGCTTCGAGGACATCATTGCGTTGGTGGCCTTGTATCGTCCCGGCCCGATGGAGCTGATCCCCGACTTCGTGCAGCGCAAGCACGGCAAGCGTTTCGGCTATCCGGATGCCCGCGTTGAGACCGTTCTGGCAGAGACCTACGGCATCATGGTCTATCAGGAGCAAGTCATGCAGATGGCGCAGATCATCGGCGGCTACAGCCTGGGCGGTGCCGACTTGTTGCGCCGGGCAATGGGCAAGAAGAAAGCCGAGGAGATGGCCCAGCATCGCGGCATTTTTCGCGACGGTGCCGGCAGGAATGGTCTAAGCGCAGCCAAGGCGGACGAGATCTTCGATCTGATGGAGAAGTTCGCCGGCTACGGTTTCAACAAGTCGCATGCCGCCGCATACGCGCTGGTCGCGTATCAGACCGCCTGGTTCAAGGCGCATCATCCGGCCGCGTTCATGGCCGCCAATATGTCGGCGATCATGGACGATACCGACAAGGTGCAGCAATTCCACGAGGACGCGGTTGCCAACAAGCTCGACGTGCTGCCGCCCGACATCCACGCCAGCGAGTACCGCTTCGTGCCGGTGGATGAACAGCGCATCCGCTATGGCCTGGGCGCGGTGAAAGGCACCGGCGAGTCGGCCACTGAGCACATTATTGCTGCCCGTGCCGTCGGGCCGTTCCGCGACCTCTTCGATTTCTGCCGGCGCGTGGACCGGCGCATCGTCAATCGCCGCGTTATCGAAGCGCTGGTGCGTGCCGGAGCCTTCGATTCGATCAACGCCCATCGCGCCAGCCTGCTCGCCTCGGTGGGCATCGCCATGGAAGCCGCGGAGCAGGCAAGCCGGGCGGCTTCGCAGGTGAGTTTGTTCGGCGAAGCTGCGTCGGCGGGCGCAGGACTCGACTTGCTAAATGTGCCGGGCTGGGACGAATCCGAGCGGCTGCAGAATGAAAAACTCGCGCTCGGCTTCTATTACAGCGGGCATCCGTTCCGGTTCTACGAAAATGAGTTCGCATCCGTGGTCCGCACCCGGCTCGCCAAGCTCACGCCACCGGCGCCGGAAGAAGGCGCGCGTCAACAGATGATCGCCGGCATTGTGGAATCAGTGCGCATGCAGAAGACCGGCAGTGGTCGCATGCTGGTCATGATGATTTCCGATACCAGCGCGCGCGTGGAAGTGGTGGTCTACGACGAAGTCCTGGACCGGCATCGCAATCTGGTGCGCGAAGACGCGGTGGTGCTGGTGGAAGCGAAAGTGCGCTCCTTCCGCCGTGGCGGCGAGGACGGCGAGGAAAACCTGGTGATGCGTATCGTAGCCGAGAAGATTCATGATCTGGCGGGTGTGCGTGCGCGCTTCGGGCGCAGTCTGAAATTGTCGATGAACGGTGCGGCGGACGCCGGGCGGCTGAAGAGGATTCTCGAACCCTACCGCAACGGCAGCCTGCCGGTCTGCGTTGTCTACACCAACGGTGCCGCAGAAGCGGAATTCGATCTCGGCGAGAACTGGAAAATCCGGCCCGAAGATGCCCTGCTCGTCGAGCTCGGCAAATGGCTGGAGCCGAAAAATGTGCAAGTGGTGTACCCATGAAGCCGATCAGAATCATCGACAAGGTGATGCTCGATGAACTCAGCGAACAGGCATCCACCAGTGCGCGCCGGCGCAAGAACTTCAATTTTCATGCGCTGGAATCAGCGCCCGCCAATCGGTTGTTGAACGCCATCGAACCGGATTCCTATGTGCGACCGCACCGGCACCTCAATGCGTGCAAGGATGAAACGCTGTTCGTGCTGCGCGGCGCGGTCGGGCTGATCGTCTTCGATGATACGGGCGGGGTACTCGAACGCAGGCTGTTGCGCGCAGGCAGCGACGCCATCGGGGTCGATATCGCGCACGCGACCTGGCATACCTTCGTTGGGCTCGAAACCGGTTCGGTTATATTCGAGAGCAAGGCCGGGCCTTACGTGCCGCTGTCCGACCAGGAAAAAGCAAACTGGGCTCCGGCAGGGGGAAGCGGGCGCGGCGATTTATCTGGAACAATTGCGCGGCAGGTTCCATGCACATCAGCGGGATTAGCTACGAAATGCCGCGCCAGGCAGACGGCCTTCAAACAGATTAAAGTTCGGGCAACGTAATGAAAGCGAAGCTGGGGGAATTGCAGATGCGGATGTCATCGATAGAAATTTGCGCAGGTGCGGGCGGCCAAGCCTTGGGATTGGAGCAGGCAGGCTTCGATCATGTGAGTCTTGTTGAGTTGGAGCCGGCCGCTTGCCAGACGCTTCGAATCAATCGGATACATTGGAACGTTACGCAAGGCGATCTCCGTCACTACAGCGCGGGCAGCTGGAAGGGCATCGAGCTTCTAGCCGGCGGCGTGCCTTGCCCACCCTTTTCAAAGGCCGGCAAGCAGTTAGGCAGCGCGGATGACCGGGACTTGTTTCCGGAGGCAATCCGGCTCGTAGATGAATGTAAGCCCCAGGCGGTAATGCTCGAAAACGTCCGTGGTCTGCTTGATACCGTGTTCGATGAGTACCGCGCAAAATTAATATCTGATCTCCATGCACTGGGGTATGCGGCGGAATGGCGGTTGTTAAACGCCAGTGATTTTGGCGTGCCGCAGTTGCGCCCTCGCGTGGTTTTTGTGGCGCTCAAGAAGAGTGCCGCAGAATATTTCATCTGGCCGAAGCCAGACATTTCCCCGCCTCCGACCGTTGGTGAAGCGTTGTTCGATCTTATAAACGCAAATGGCTGGCGTGGCGCGAAACACTGGCAAGCTCGCGCATCCGATATTGCTCCAACGCTGGTAGGCGGAAGTAAGAAGCACGGCGGACCCGATCTTGGGCCAACTAGGGCAAAAAAGGCATGGGCGTCTATTGGCGTCGATGGAATGGGGATAGCTGATGCAGCGCCAGACCGGGACTTTGACGGCATGCCAAGGCTCACCGTTCGCATGGCTGCGCGTATCCAGGGTTTCTCCGATGATTGGCAATTTAGCGGCAAGAAAACTTCCGCGTATCGTCAGATCGGCAATGCCTTTCCTCCGCCGGTCGCGCGCGCGGTCGGCACTCAGATCGCTGCCGCGTTAAACGCTGCGGCGAAACCGAAACTTAAGCGAGCCTGACAATGCCAAAAGAGAAGCCGCCAACAGTGAGGGCGCCACGAGGCGGTGCACGCGGAAAGCTCCGCGCTCATTTCCTTGCCAATGTTGGGCGGGTTATGGATTCTGACGAACTGCGCCGCATCGCCGGCGATCAGTCAGAGTGGGCGCGCCGGGTTCGAGAATTGCGGACGGAAGAGGGCTATCAGATACTTACGCACAATGATCGTAGCAACCTGAAACCCGGCCAGTACTTGCTTGAGGAATCGAAACCGGAACCGGCCTTTGAACGCGCTATCTCAAAGGAAACGCGCGCCATGGTTCTTGATCGCAATGGTTTTACTTGTCAAATGTGCGGCGCGGCAGCCGGTGACCCGCATCCGTATGACCCAACACGCAAGACCCGGCTTCATATCGGTCACATCACTGATAAGAGCAAGGGCGGATCCGACGAGTTATCCAATCTCCGGGCTGTTTGCTCAATCTGCAATGAGGGCGCTCAGAACGCAACCCTTATCCGTCCTGATCTAAAGCAGCTATTGATTCAAATTCGTCGCGGAACATCTGCGGACCAGCTTGAAGCACTTAAGTGGCTTGTCAAAAAATTCCCGAATCAGGCGGCACAATTAACGGGTACGAAACGGAAATAGGGGTGGACAAACTGACGCCAAGCCGCCGGTCTGAAAACATGCGGCGAATCCCGGGAAAAAATACTGCCCCGGAACTGGTGGTACGCAAACTGTGCCGTGAAACGGGGCATTCAGGCTACCGCATTCACCGGCGAGATCTGCCCGGAAAGCCAGACTTGGCATGGGTAGGGCGCAAGCTCGTGGTATTTGTACATGGTTGTTTTTGGCACGGACATGACTGCGCAGAAGGCACTCGCAAGCCAAAGTCAAACCGGGATTACTGGCTGCCAAAGATCAGACGTAATAAGGCGCGCGGCACTAGGAATGAGCGTGCGCTGCGGGCAGCGGGCTGGAAGGTTCTTGTAATTTGGGAATGCGAGCTTGTCAAAGCGCCAAGTCTCGCAAAGCGTATACGGCAATTTCTATCTAATTAGACGGTCAATCCAGGCGGCAAAACGTCTTCGCTCCGCTCTGCTTAATTCTTCAGGCCGGTTCAAATGGTTGATGTTCTCAATAGTTTCCATCCCGCGGTAGCCAACTGGTTCCGCCGCACTTACCCGAGGCCGACCGAGCCGCAGATCCAGGCCTGGCCGGCGATTCGTTCCGGCGCCAACGCGCTGATCGCGGCGCCGACCGGCTCGGGCAAGACGCTGGCGGCTTTTCTCGCCACCATTGATGCGCTGATCCGGCTGGGCGTGCGCGGCGAACTGCGCGACGAAATTCATGTGGTCTACGTCTCGCCGCTCAAGGCGCTGTCGAACGACATCCAGAAAAATCTCGACGAGCCGCTGGCCGGTATCCGCAAGGAGTTGTTCGAGTCCGGCCAACCCGACGTGGACATCCGCGTCGTAGTTCGCACCGGTGACACGCCGCAGGGAGAGCGCGAGCGCATGCGCCGCAAGCCGCCGCATATTCTGGTGACCACGCCGGAGTCGCTCTATATCCTGCTCACCAGCGTGTCGGGGCGCAGGATGCTGGCGTCTACGCGCACCGTCATCGTCGATGAAATCCACGCGCTC
>JANLTJ010000233.1:0-19106 GCA_031362885.1 Betaproteobacteria bacterium | reverse complement strand
GATGGCATCGTTGATGGCGATGGTGTTGACCTCGATCGGCGTTCCGCCGGCGGCGCGCACACCTTCCATCACCTTTTGCGCCAATTGCCGATGGTTCCAGTTGCACGGCATAGTCCCGATCCAGCAGTGGGCCACGCCGATCTGCGGCCGCGCCAAGTCCTCGTCGGTGAATCCCACCGCCTTCATCATCGAGCGCGCCACGGCGCGGTCCGGTCCATCGAGCAACGCGCGACTTTTATTTCGGGGGTCCACAGCCATTACGGTCTCCTTGCCAGTCTCACGTGCCGCCCTGGCCGGGCGCACGCGTCTTATGAAAACTTCAGCGAGCTTTGTAGATACGCCTTTGCCTGCCGGCCGTCCCACAAATGATCGGTTTACGACAGATAATTCCGTACTTTGTACTTCTCGGCCAAGTAATTGTTCGGCGTGATCATGTTGAAACCCCGACCATTGATATTCCTTTCACACCAGGGGACCGGAATACGCGATCAGTTTTCTTGTTATGATCTGCCGCAAATGTGCGGATAGCGATCGCTGATACTTTATACCATTCCGCCTTCGACTTTGAAGTTTAAAGAAAGCGATAGTCATGGCAGGCGAATCCAAAGTAGCGATTGTGACGGGCAGTGCCGGGGGAATCGGCGAAGCGGCTGCGCGCGCGATTGCGCAGCGCGAAACGCGGGTGGTTGGTGGCCGATTTGCGCGCAGCCGCGGCAGAAGAGGCGGCCAAGCGTTTTCAAGCGGAAGGGTTTACCGCTGCGCCCGTGGCGGTGGACATCGGCAATGAAGCGAGCGTCAATGCCATGGTCGAGAACGTGCTCGGCTTGTGGGGCCGCATCGATATCCTGGTGAATTAATGCGGGCATCGAAAGCTCACGGCCTTTCCTCGAGCTTAGCCTGGAGGAATACGAACGCGTCATGCGCATCAATACCACCGGGGTGTGGCTTTGCTGCCAGGCCGTGATTCCGGTGATGCTGCCCCAGCACAGCGGCTGCATTGTGAATGTAAGCTCGGTGGCCGGTCAGCGTGGCGGCGGATTGCTCGGCACCGCAGCGTATTCGACCTCCAAAGGTGCCGTCATCGCGCTCACCAAGGCGTTGGCTCGCGAATTTGCCAAGTTCGGGATTCGCGTGAACGCCATCGCGCCGAGCTTGACCATGACGGACCTCGCTCGACTCCAGTTGGAGAAGCTCGATCCCACCACGTTGGATCGCGTAATCGCCATGACGCCGATCGGCCGTGTCGCTCAGCCGGACGAGATCGCGTCTGTCATTGCATTTCTCGCCTCGGAGGAAGCTTCGTTTGTCGTCGGCCAAGTCTACAACGTAGACGGCGGAACCGCGATGTAACGCTCTTGGTTTTTGGTGTGCGCCTAAAGGCATCACTTTTCCAGGAAGCCGATCGATATCCAAGGCACCGCAGCAATAATGATGAGTCCGAATCAATCGGTTACAGAGCGATTTTTCACGAAAAATGGTTTTTCTACAGCCTCGTTATGTTTTTCTGAAGAAATGGCGCCACGGCATGAGCGACTCCGAACAAAAGATGAAGACTGTCTGTCTCAATGGAGTTGCTGTTGGCCAAGTACCAGCGATGGGTGGCGTTGAAAAGAACCTGGAGGCAGCGCAACAGTTCTTGAAGGACAAAGGTAAGGTACGCACATGCCGTCTGGATGTGAATGACCTTGCAAGGTCTTCAAAATCTCGTTAGCGTCTTGAGGAAAATATTGTGACCTGGATCATTACCAAATATTTCCTGACCGCCGCCGTCGTTGTGCTGGTGTCAGAACTGGCGAAGCGCAGTGACAAACTGGGCGGCTTTGTCGCGGCGCTTCCGCTCGTTACGGTTCTGGCGCTGATCTGGCTTTATGTTGAGAAACAACCGGAGCAGAAAATAGCCAATCACGCTTGGTATACGTTTTGGTATGTGTTGCCAACCCTGCCCATGTTTCTCGCGTTTCCCGCATTGTTGCCCCGGCTGGGATTCTGGCCTACGCTTTTGGCCTGCGTTGCCATCACGATTGTTTGTTTCGGACTTTTTGCGTTATTTGTTCGCCGCTTCGGCATCGAGTTGCTGTAGTCCTCGCATGATGCGTCCACGATTCAACACTGGGACGGCCACTGGTCAGGGCGGCGGAATGCACGCATGTTCAAGCGGCCGGTTTCATTGCCCCACTCGCAGCGCTTGGTGCTCGGGCTGAAGTAAAGCTTGATCCGCTAATTCCTCATTCCGGGTACCGCTCAAATTAACGACCCTCGCCGTTCGGTACAAGCGGGATGGGGGTCAATTTGCAGGGGTATTTTCATGGATTCGCGTATCGCCGCATGGCTGTTGCTCGGGATCAGCGTGGTATCGGAGGTGGCGGGAACCGTCGCACTTCGGCAATCGGATGGTTTCGCCAGACTGACGCCGGCGGTCATCGCCGGATCTTGCTATGTGCTCGCGGTCTGGCTGATGTCGGTCTCAATGAAGCAGCTCGAAATGGGCCTCACTTATGCGATCTGGGCCGGCAGCGGAACCGCATTGACGGCGCTGGTTGGCATTATTGTTTTCGGCGAATCGGCCAATTTTCCAAAACTCGTCGGTCTGGCATTCGTCGTTGCCGGTTTGGCCCTGATGGGTCTCGGGTCAGGCCGGGCTTGAGTCGTCGCCACGGCCACAGGCGCGACAGAACTTGCCATGCACATGCGTCAGCGCCTGGCAGTGCCTGCAAGAGTGATATTGCCCGGCACCGCAAGCCGGGCAGTGCGCACTGTCTGAGGCCAGGCGTTGACCGCAAGCCTGGCACTGGCCTTTGGCGATGCGCCTTAGCATCAGCTTCTCGCGCGAGAACAGTTTCTTTTGGAACAGGTAGATCAGCGCCAGCGCAAGCAGGACGGCGGCACCAATCACCAGGTAATGCCAGATCGCAACCAGTTTCAGCGATATCAGAATTTCGATGACTCGCTTGAGCAACTTGCGGGGGATGATGTCGTAGGTCAACTCCAGCAGTTTGATCAAGGCCGGAACAAGCGCGACCACGAGCAGATGCGAGGAGATCAGTGTCTGGAATGGCCGGCTGGCAACAATGCTCCTGGAATTCCAGAAGTAGAACGCCAGCAGTAACGGCAACAGGAACAGCATTTCCATGCCCAGCCGCTTGACCGGGTGCCAGAAGTTCAGGTGGCGCAGATACTCACGCAGCGCGACTCGATCCGCACCGGAGACACCGGCCGCCAGCACCAGTAACGCCTGAATACGCGGGTCCTGTTCAAGCGCGGCCTCGATCAGTGCTTGCTTGCGCGCGAGGACATTCATGGCCTGGGTCTTATCCGCCACTTCTTTCTGGATGGCGAGTACGCTCGCCGCCGGTTTCTGGCCGGCCAGTTTTTCCAGCAGGGAGGTGTCGTAGGCGCCCTTCATGCGATCAAGTTCCGCGCGTAATTCGTGCGTTTCCTGCCAGAGCTTGCGGGCTTCGATCAGACTCCGGGACAGGCTTTCATCGTTGCGAATAACCCTAAAGGCGCGCCAGATCGGCTGGCATACCGCGTGCAGTTCTTTATTCTCGTTACGGTCATCCGGTGTGGTGTAGCTTTGGTGGTGCCTGGAAACCAGCGCCGCCAGATTGTCCAGGCCGTTGGTTGCGCTCCAGCTTTCGTCGATGACCATTTCCCGGCACAGCGGCGGAATATGCTGATCGGGCGTGGTCAGTTGCGCGGTGTGATCCGAAAGGCCGTCAAAAATCGAAATCAGAATAAAGCAATCCAAAAACAGGATGACGATCAGCGCTGCGATGCTTAGCGGTTCATTGTCCAGCCGGGTGAGGCGGTGCTGGAACTGCCGGGTGTATTCGCGTATCGACTGGAACATGAGGATGTCCGAATTAGTTGCCGGGCAATCGAGGGTGTTCCATCACTGGGCCTTCAGTTGCAGCTCGCGCACCAGCTTGCCATAGGTTCTCCATTCCTGAACCACATAGTCGGCAAAGGCGCCCGGCGGGGTGCCGACGGTTTGCGCGCCGGTGGCGGCAAGTAGTTCCCGCAGGGCAGGCGTTGCCAAGGCTGCGGCGATTTCGCGATTTAACTTTGCGACGACTGCGGCGGGAGTTCCAACAGGCGCGAAAAAACCCGCCCAGGCATCGAGGACGTAGTCCGGGTATCCGGATTGGGCGATGGTGGGCACATCCGGCAAGATGGCCACGCGGGTGCGGCTCGTTATTGCCAGTGCCCGCAGCCTTCCCGACTGGATGTGCGGTAATACCACTTGATAGCCGCTCATCAACAGCGGCACGCGACCGGCCAGCACATCGGTGAGCGCCTGGCCGTCGCCTTTGTAGGGAATATGCAGCAACTTAATGCCTGCGCTGGACAGAAACAGCTCCATCGCAAGATGTGGCACGCCACCGGTGCCGCTCGACGCATAGCTTGGCGGTTGCGGCGAGTTGCGCGCTTTGGCGACCAACTCTTTGAGGGAGTTCACGCCAAAATCGGGATGCGCCACAAGTACCAGTCCGGAAACATAAGCTTGCGCGACCGGTACAAAATCCCTGATGGGATCGTAACCGATGTCGGCGTAAATATGCGGGCTGATGACATGGCTGTTGTTGTTAAACAGCAAGATCGAGCCGTCCGGTCTGGACCGGGCCACCATGGAGGTGCCGAGCGTGCCGCCGGCTCCGGCCCGGTTCTCGACGATGACCCGGCGTTTGAGGCGCTTGCCGATCGCATCGGCAATGATGCGGGCGCGAGCGTCCAGGCTGCTGCCGGCCGTAAGGGGTACCAGAATGCGAATATCTTCCGGAATCTCCTGCGCCCGCAAGTGCGTCGCCGCCAGCATCAACGCGCAGATCGCCAAGCTGTGTAAAAAGTGCATATGGTTTCTCCTTGAAGCATTGTATGACAATCGGAAAACTCTCCGGAAAAACCTGACGGGCAGGAACATTTGAAATGTCCTATTTCCAGGTTTCGATGTGCTCTGAGGTCAGCGCCAGACGGTTAAAGTCGATTTAGGCGTGGCAACCGGGCAGAATGCGGGTTCATCCCGCCATGTCTCCAGCCTTTTTCGCCCTCGCTGCCGCTGCCTTCGTCTCCGGCGCCAATCTGCGGTTGTTCGACGCACTGCTGCCGAAGGTCGCCGAGGACTTCGCGGTGCCGCCAACCACGGCCGCCGTGGTTGTTACCGCATTTACGCTTGCCTACGGCTTGTTCCAGATCGTGCACGGCCCGCTGGGGGACCGTGTCGGCAAGCTGCGCGTCATCGGTGTTGCGACCTTGATCGCCGCGCTCGGCTCGCTCGGCTGCGCATTTGCTCCGTCGCTGGCTTCGCTGGCAGCACTGCGCTTTGTCACCGGCATTGGCGCCGCCGCGATCGTGCCGCTTGCGCTGGCGTGGATCGGTGATAACACGCCTTACGACAAACGCCAGGCAACGATCGGCCGCTTTCTCGGCTTTATCCTGATGGGGCAGATTCTCGGGCCGGCGCTGGGTGGCGCGCTCGCCGAATTTGTCACTTGGCGCCGGGTATTCGATGTCATGACCGCGGTGTTTCTCCTGGTCAGCACAGTGCTGTTTACGGTCGACCGGCGCTCGCGTCGCATAGCTGGCGCGCCGGTAACGCCTGGGGGAAATATCTGGCGCAACTATGCCGCGGTGCTGGGCGATCCATGGGTACGCGTGGTGGCGCTCACCGTATTTCTCGAGGGCGGATTGTTCTACGGCGCCTTTGCCTACAGCGGCGCCTATCTCAAGATGCGCTTCGACATTTCCTACTTGCTGATTGGCGGCCTGCTGGCCGGCTTCGGCATCGGTGGAGTGATCTACAGTGTGTTGGTGAAGTGGTTGCTGGCGCGGCTCGATGAGAAAAGTTTCGTGAAGATCGGCGGCGTCTTGATGTTTATCTGCCTGGTGCTGTTGCCGCTGCTGCCGTCCTGGCAAGCGGCCATTCCGGTTTTCGTTGCCGCCGGATTCGGCTTTTACATGTTCCATAACACGCTGCAAACACGGGCAACCGAAATGGCGCCCCGGGCGCGCGGCACCGCCATTGCGGTATTCGCCTTCAGTCTGTTCATGGGACAGGCGGCCGGGGTCGCCCTGTGCGGCCTGGCCATCGCGGCGCTCGATTACCGGTGGACGTTTGCAATTTGTGGCGCCGGCTTGTTGTTGCTCGGATTGCGATTCGCCATGCGCCTTGCCGCCCGCAAGGGCCACACCTCCGGAAGCTGAGCGTTATTCACCGCGGCTGACTTGCGCGGACAGACGGAATCGACGTATTTCGCTGTAATATTTCGCCTGCACAGGCTTGCGCTACTGAAAATCGGCATACTGCCAATGCATGCCGGGCGGAACCGGCAGGATTATCAATTCTCCCAACACAGGAAAATCATCATGAAGAAACTGCTGAAGCCATGCGCTCTGCTCGCCCTGCTGCTGCCGGCACTGGTGTGCGCGCAAAATCTGGTAACTGACGTCAAGATTGGCAAGAGTATTGTCGACCGCCAGATTGCCGACGAAACCACCGCGTTCGCGTTAGGTGAAAAAGCCTACCTTTGGATTCGCGCCGAAGGCGGCACCGGTGAAACGCTGACCGTGACGTGGACCTCGGGCGGCCAAAGTTTCCCGGTGACCCTGAATATCGGCGGCAACCCATGGCGCACCTGGGCAAACAAGACACTGCATCTCGCCGGCGAGTGGACGGTCACGGTTACCGACGCCGCCGGTGCCACGCTGAGCGAAACGAAACTGAGCGTCCAGTAAGCCGGCGGCAACTATCGTCCACGACCGTGCCAGTTTCCCGGTCGGGCACGTCCGTGGCGATACATGAACCAACCACCCAGCATCCCGCCCAGATGGGCGAAGTGCGCGACCCCGGCCTGCGTTCCGGTAACGCCCAGCACGAGTTCCAGCACGGCATAGAGCAACACGAAAACGCGTGCCGGCATCGGAATCGGGGGAATCAGCGGAACGATGATGCGATTCGGAAACACCAGCGCATAAGCCAGCAGGATTCCGAACACGCCGGCGGAGGCGCCGACCACCGGCACGCCGGCGGAACCGAATAATCCGCCGATGAGCAGGTGCGTAACGGCCCCGGTCACGACGCTGGCAAAGTAAGCTTTGGCTAGCCGCGATGCACCCCATACCCGCTCCAGCTCGGCGCCGAACATCCACAATGCGAACATGTTGAACGCCAGATGCATCAGGCTGCCGTGCAGAAAACTATAAGTAACGAGCTGCCAGGGTGAAAGGAAGGGAAGGCTGGCCAAGCCCGCCCCGCTGCCTGGCCAGAGGGCAAACCAGAAAAAAATGCTCCTGCCCGTCTGCATATCCAGAAAATAGACGATGACGTTGGCAATGATGAGGCCTTGGGTAAACGCGGGCATGTGGCTACCTGGTATTTGTAAGTTTACTGTCGCAACTCAATTCGGAGGCTCAGCGGAAAATCGTTTGCATGTTACGCTTCGAAGCCAATGAAAGGCACTTCCCGTGACCATCGGGTTGGGCCAGAACCTGGTGCAGGTGCAAGCCGTTTGCGTCTGCATTTTGCCAGAGGGCAAGAAGTTGACGACTCCTTCTCAAGATCACGTTGAATGGTAAGCATGAAAAGCCCTATTGCCCTGTCGCTCATCTTATGGTCGCTGCTCGCTCCGGCGATTGCGGCGCAACCTTACCAGCGCCCCGCCGGAATTGCCGATGACAAGGAAGCCCTGATCATCGCCGGGTATCGCGCGCTGTTTACCTGTTCGGCACATTTTTTCGCCGGGCGTGCCCTGGATGACATCAAGAAAATCGAGCTCATCGACGTGGAAGGTCTCGGCTACCCCGATCCGGTCATCGACCAGCAGCGCGCAATTGTCACTGCAACCGATGTGTCGGGGAGCATCGTGCGCATGGCCGCGTTTCGCGACGCCATGGGCTGCACGGTGTTGCCGCCGCACTGGCAATCCGGCGATATTCCGCGCCTGCCGAATGTTCAGTACGCCACGCCACCGGATGTCTCCCGGTTGCCGTTTCCGGCCGGAGATCTGGTCGAACTCCCCGCAAACGGCCTTGACGCGCGGCATCAGGCACTGTCGGCGACACTGGAACGCGCGTTCGATGGCAAGACCTACGGATCAGACGCCGGGGTTGTGACCACGGCCGTGATTGTCGTGAAGGACGGCAAGATCATCGCCGAGCGCTATCGTCCCGGCTTCGGGATTCATTCTGGCTATCGCACCTGGTCCACCGCAAAGAGCATCACGGCGGCGCTGATGGGAATTGCGGCGAAGCAGGGCCTGCTGGATATGGACGCGCCGCTGAACATTCCCGAGTGGAACTATCCCGGTGATCCAAGGCAAGGCATCACGCACAAACATCTCCTGTGGATGTCCAGCGGACTCTACACCGGTGGCCCGAACACCAACGCGGTTTATTTCGGCGGCCAGGATGTAATCAGCGCGGCGACCACCACGCCGCTGGAAGCGGCGCCCGGCACGCGCTGGAAGTATTCCAACAACGACACTTTGCTGTTGTTACGGTCGCTGCGCCATCGGCTTGCCGATGATCTGAAGTACCTGCGTTTTCCTTACGACGAGTTGCTGCACCCACTGGGCATGTATCACACGCGCATGGAAGTCGATCATCTTGGCAATTTTGTCGGCTCGAGTCAGACCTACACCACCGCCCGCGATCTGGCGCGCTTCGGCCTGCTGCTCTCCAGAGACGGCGTGTGGAACGGCAGGAGATTGCTGCCGCCGGACTGGGTAAAATTTTCCGCGACGCCCGCACCCGCGTTGCCACCGGTTGCCGGCAAATGGGGCTACGGCGCACAGTTCTGGCTGCTCGACCAGATGCCCGGCGTACCCGAGGGGACTTTTACCACCGCCGGAAACAAGGGCCAATATGTGAGCGTCGTTCCCGGTCGCGATCTGGTGATCGTGCGA
This sequence comes from Betaproteobacteria bacterium, assembly GCA_031362885.1. Classification (GTDB taxonomy): domain Bacteria; phylum Pseudomonadota; class Gammaproteobacteria; order Burkholderiales; family JACQAP01; genus JACQAP01. The sequence goes on along the minus strand of JANLTJ010000233.1, from coordinate 10,206 downwards.
ACCGGAGTCGATCCGGACGGCAAACGCTGGGCACAGGACCAGTTGGTCGCGGCCATCGTCGCGGCACTCGGTAAATAAATTCGCGTTGCAGGCGGCGCGAAAAAAGTTCAATCCATCAGTCACCATTCACCTTGAGGTTTCAGTTCGAACATGATTCAGCAACGATTGCTCGCCTGGTCTCCCGCCATATGGAAAGGCATCCGGCGCGGCATCGAGAAAGAAAGCCTGCGCGTGCGCCCCGAAGGCAAGCTCGCCATGACCGCGCACCCGTTGGCGCTCGGTTCGGCGCTGACTCACGCGCACATCACCACCGATTTCAGCGAGTCGCAACTGGAGCTGATTACCGGCGTGCACACCGGAATCGAATCCTGTGTCGATGAACTCACCCGCATTCACCAGGTGGTGTACCGCGCGCTCGGTGACGAGTTGATGTGGGGTTCAAGCATGCCCTGCGGCCTGCCCGCGGACGATGCGATTCCGATCGGCCGCTATGGACGCTCCAACGTCGGGCGCATGAAGACCGTGTATCGCACCGGCCTGTCGCACCGCTATGGACGGCGCATGCAAATGATCTCCGGCATTCACTACAATTTTTCCCTGCCTGACACCGTCTGGCCGATTGCCGGTCTGGGCGAGCCGAACGAGGCTTATTTCGCGCTCATCCGCAACTTCCGGCGCAATGCCTGGCTGCTGCTCTACCTGTTCGGCGCGTCGCCAGCGGTGTGTGCCAGTTTCGTCGAAGGCCGACCGCACGAATTGCAAGCGTTGGGCGGCGGCACCTTTCACTTGCCCCATGCCACGTCCTTGCGCATGGGCCGGCTGGGGTATCAGAGCGACGCGCAGGCATCGCTCGCGGTGAGCTACAACAACCTGGAAGATTATGGCACTTCGCTTTACGACGCACTCACGCAGCCCTACCCGCCCTACGAGAAAATTGGCATCCGCGACGGCGACGATTACCGCCAGCTTGGTGTAAGCCTGTTGCAGATCGAGAATGAGTTCTACGGAATGATCCGCGCGAAGCGCGTGATTCATCCGGGCGAGCGTCCGCTGCACGCGCTGCGCGAACGCGGTGTCGAGTACGTCGAAGTGCGACTGATGGACCTCAATGCGTTTTGTGCCGTCGGCATCGATGCCGCCACCATCCGGATGCTCGACATATTCCTGCTGCATTGTCTGCTCGAGGAGAGTCCGCCCGACACGCCGGAGGAAATTTCCGAAATTGCGCGCAACCAGAACCGCGTCGCCGCGCGCGGGCGCGAGCCCGGCCTGTTGCTGGAAAGAGAGAATCAACAGGTGCCTCTGACCACGTGGGCACGGGAGTTGTTGACCGGGTGCGAACCGATTGCCGCCGCGCTGGATGCGGCGCATGGGACGAGTGCGTACCGCGAGGCGCTCGCGGCAGCCGTAGCCGTGCTGGACGACCCCGAGGGCACACCGTCCGCGCGCGTACTCAGGGCAATAACGCAGCGGCACGACAATTCCTACATCAGTTTCAGCCTGGCGCAATCGCAGCTGCACGCGAGCCATCTCCGGCGACAGCCGCTTCCGGCCGAAGTGGAAAACCGTTATGCGCAGTTGGCGAGAAAATCCCTCGAGGAGCAAACCGGGATCGAGGCCAACGACAGCCTGCCTTTTGAAACCTATCGGCAGCGGTATCTGGCGCCCGAACGCCTGAAATCGTTGCCGCTTCTGGGTCAGAACTGAGCGCGCCGGTCAGCGTATCCACCCGGACCCAATCACCCATTCCTGTGCATGGCCTCGCTTTCGCAAGGAATTTTTTCTAAAATTGCGACTTTGCGCAATGTCCCCCCATCAGGAACCGACATGAAACTCTGGATTTTCGATTCCCAGGCATCCTCCGACGATATCGAGGCCGGCTGCCTCGCTGCGGCCAAACTCATGGACAAGCGCGGAGTCAGCGTGGAGCGGGCCTACGACGCAGTGATGAAGCGCAGCAGCCGTGCGCGCTTCGACCAGAATGCCGCCAAAGCCTGGGACGACGCCGAGGACGAGGCCTTGCGCGTCACCTACCATGGCGCCGAGCCGGAAGACGGACCGGTGCTCGGGCCCGCTAAAACCCCGGAGCGCTACGCCTGACCCCATGCGCCGGATCTGATCCCAGCGCCAAGCGCGCCGCGATCTTTTTCCGGTCGGGGATGCTTACTGTTTGACGATTTCGAGCAGTTCGACTTCGAATACCAGCGTTGCACCGGGCTTGATTTTGGGTGGTGATCCGCGGTCTCCGTAGGCGATGGCGGCCGGGCATACCAGGCGGCTCTTGCCCCCGACCTTGATCAACTGCACGCCCTCGGTCCAGCATTTGATGACGTTGCCAAGCGGGAACGTAGCCGGCTGGCCGCGCTGAATCGAACTGTCGAACACGGTTCCGTCGATCAAAGTTCCTTGATAATGGACCTTGACGGTGTCGGACGCCTTTGGCGAAGGACCACTGCCCTCCTTCAACACGCTCACGATCGCGCCTGACGCCGTCTTGCTGGTGCCGGATTCGGCAGCGGCTTTGGCCAGGAAGGCCGCACCGGTTTTCTTCTGGGCTTCCGCGACGGTTGCAGAACGGGCCTGAACCAGTTGCTGGATTTTGGGAGCCATGGCCTGCGGGTCGACCTTGAGAGGGCGCTTCATGACGCCGTCGGAAATGCCTGACTTCACGATCTCCAGCTCCGCTTCGCTCAACGCAAGATCGCCCAGCGATTGACTGATGGCAGCGCCAATTGCGTACAGCGCCTTTTGCTCGTCATTGGCCAGATTCGCCGCATGCGCGCCGGTAAGCCCGAGACCACATAGCGCCGCAACGCCGACTAGTTTGAATTTCATGATCATCCTTATCCGTGAAAAGCCGCGATACTACCTCAGCACCAATGTGCCGGGTTGCACCAACGCCGCGAATCCTGCGTCCGGGCTCCGGCATTATCCCGGCGCCAGCGCTGGCTGGACGTACTGGTGGGACGTACTGGTGGGACGTACTGGTCAAACTTACGGGCGCCGCGTTATCGCCTGACGAAGTTCAATGCGGCGAATTTGAAGTTTGCATATGCGGTGCGGCCACCGCTATCGATCTCGTGCTTGTTGGCTTTACACCACGCCACCAGTTCCGAGGGCTTGATGTTCATCTGTGTGGGAGAAACACCCGATGCGCGCATGGCACCGACCTGCTCGTTGTAATTTTTCAGAAAGACCTTGTAGTCGCTGGGCATGCTGTCTCCATCGACGCACACTGAACGATACTCGGCGTAGTCCTCCCGCGATATGAACCCGATTACCCCTGTTGCTCTAGCCATAATTGACCTCCATGTAGCCGCAGTATCGTTACAGGGCCACGAATTTGTAAAGCAATACCTTGCCGGCGCGATGCGCGACGCTTCAGGAACTGCACGAAAGCATCGAACATCCGGCCCGGTTACGCGCCCAGTCCGGCCGGCGTTGTGCGAAGAGTTCGCGCCCGGGCTGCTCATCGTAGGGACGACGCAAAACGTCAAGCAGTTCATGGATGCCCGCATGATCGCCCTGCTCGGCGCGGTCTATCGCCTGCTGTGCCAGGTAGTTGCGCAGCACGTAACGCGGATTGGCGGCATGCATGCGCGCCCGGCGTTGGGCAGGCGGCATCGCATCGCGCCGCACGCGTGTCGCATAACGCTGCAGCCAGTCCTGAAACGCCGGCCCCAGCCGCTGCAGCTTCGCCTCGTCGTAGAAAGCATGACTCAACGGCGCAATCCCGGGCGCGTCGATATCGACGCCGCTCAGCGCGCGGAAAAACAAGGTCATGTCGACCTCCGCCTCGCCCAGCAGGCCCTGCAACGCCTGCATGAGCGCCTCGTCTTCATCCAGGCACCCGGCGAGGCCGAGCTTGGCTGCAATGTTGCTGCGATCCGCCTCGGTAAACACTTCCACGAAGCGTTTCAGTCCCGCTTGCAGCGCATCGGTGCCGCCAAACGCCGGTACCAGCGCATTGGCCAGTTGACCCAGATTCCAATAGGCAATCTGTGCCTGCTGCCCGAAGCGGTAGCGCCGCCCCTCGGCGTCGGTCGTATTCGGCGTCCAGTCCAAATCGAAATCGTCGATCCATCCATAGGGGCCGTAGTCGATGGTCAGTCCAAGAATGGACATGTTGTCGGTGTTCATCACGCCGTGCACGAAACCAACCCGCATCCAGTGCGCGACCATGCGCGCGGTGCGCTCGCACACCTGGGTGAACCAGAGAGCGCGCAACGGCTCGCTGGTAGGTCCGGCAGGATCGTGATCCGGCTCGCTCGACAGAAGCTCCCTGAAATCGCGACGGATGGTGAAATCGACCAGCTGATTCAACAACGCATGTTCGTCGCGCGAACTGGGCAGTTCAAAGTTTCCGAACCGGATAAATGAGGGCGCCACGCGGCATACGATGGCTCCCGGTTCGGCGCGCGGGTGGCCATCGTAGAACATGTCGCGCACCACCGGCTCCCCTGTCGCCACCAGACTCAAGGCGCGTGTCGTCGGCACGCCCAGGTGATGCATGGCCTCACTGCACAGAAACTCCCGCACCGACGAGCGCAATACCGCGCGCCCATCGGCGGTACGGGAATACGGCGTCGGACCGGCACCTTTCAACTGCAACTCCCAACGCTGGCCGGCTGCGTTGATGGTTTCGCCCAGCGTAATCGCGCGTCCGTCACCAAGCTGACCGGCCCAGTGACCGAACTGGTGTCCGCCATAATTGGCGGCGTAGGGCTGCATGCCGTCGAGCAGTGCATTGCCGGCAAGAATCTGCGCGAAAGCGGGCGATTCGATTTCAGCCTCGGCTATACCCAGCATGGCCGCCACTTCGCGCGACCAGGCCAGCAGGCACGGCGCCAGCACCGGCGTGGGCTGCACCAGCGAATACAAGGCGCCGCGCACTTGCCGCCGCCCCGGACCCGTCGCCGGATCCGCCGGCAGGGCGCGTACAAAGGTATTATCGAAACTAAGGGATTGCATTTACAATCTGACCGCGGGACTGGGACAGGATTTCGTATTGTAAGTCCCACCCACCCGGATTAGCGATGCACAAATCCGGTTCCGGAGGTTGAGTCCTCCCATTGCCTTCCCGGCAAAGCGCCCGGGTTCCAATCTCAACCGTCGGTAATCGTCGTGGAAATTGTCGGATTTCAGTTGAATGGCGAGTACGTACGCCTGTGCGACCTGCTCAAACTGTCCGGCATTGCCGGCAGCGGCGGCCTCGGCAAGCTTCTGGTCGCCCAAGGCGAGGTTACCGTGGATGGTGCGCCGGAATCGCGCAAGACCGCCAAGATTCGCGCCGGACAAATCGTGGAATGTCGCGGCGTCAAAATCGCGGTGACCGGAAAGTAAGTCAGCCTGAGGAGTCCACATGGAATCCCGTCTCACCGACCTGGAAACAAAGATCAGCTTTGCGGAGGAATTGCTGGAAGCATTGAATCGCACGGTCTACGGCCAGCAGCAGCAGATCGACCGGCTTCAGCGGGAACTGCGCGCGCTGCGCGAGCAGGTGCAAACCAGTCAGCCGGCGGAGACAGGCGATCCGCGCCATGAAGTACCGCCTCACTACTGAGAGATTCATGAACGCTGAGATGTTTATGAACACCAGGCGACCCAATGCCGATGGTGTACCGGGGTCTGTTGACATTCATTTCATGGGCGCCGAAATCCAGGAAGATGGCAAAGTTCCCCTGACCGACCTTTCGCATATTGACAAGAACAGAAGCTAAGGAGCATTGATGAAGGCCGAGACATTCGACTACGCCGATTTGCTGCGCCCCGGCCTGCCTCCGGCCGCCGCCAGGTGGACCGGCTTTCCGAAATTCAATTTCGTCGGTGGCCATAACGATGCCGGCAGCGTACCGGTCGAAGGCCTGATCGCAGCCGCCACTCGCGTACTTCAACGCGAGGGCAGCGCCTTGTCCACCTATGGGCTGCACAGCGGTCCGCTCGGCTATCTACCGCTGCGCGAATTCATCGCGCGCAAGCTCGCCCGTGATGCCGGCATCGTTTGCTCGCCGGAAGAAATCCTGATCACCTCGGGTTCGCTGCAAGGCCTTGATCTCGTCAACCAGGTGCTGCTGGCGCCGGGCGATACCGTCATCGTCGAGCAAATGACTTATGGCGGCGCCATTACGCGCTTGCAGCGCCTGGGCGTGAACATCGTCGGCGTCAAGGTCGATCACGATGGACTGAGCAGCGCGGGGCTCAAGACAACACTCGATGATCTCAAACGCCGTGGCGTGCGGCCGAAGTACATCTACACCATTCCCACCGTGCAGAATCCGACCGCCACGGTGATGGGCGAAACCCGGCGCGCCGAGATTCTCGGACTCTCGATGGACTACGGCGTGCCGGTCTTCGAGGACGAGTGTTACGCGGATCTGGTGTGGGGAGGCGCACGCCCGGTGGCGCTGCGCGGCATGTCGAACGACGGGCGCGTTGTTCACATCGGTTCGTTTTCCAAGTCGATCGCACCGGCGCTGCGCATTGGCTATCTCGTCGCGAACTGGCCGCTGATGAGCCGCATCCTCGCCATCAAGAGCGACGGCGGGTCCGGCGCCCTCGAGCAGATGGTGCTCGCGGAATACTGCCGCGAACACTTCGATGCCCATGTGCACACACTCAGACAGGCGTTGCGCCGCAAGCTCGATGTGATGATCGAAACCCTGCGCGCGCATTTCGGTCCCGAGGCCGAGTTCGAAGATCCCGCGGGTGGCATTTTCCTCTGGGTGAAACTGCCCGGCGGCGTTGACACCACGCGCCTGGCGCAAGTTGCACTGGACTCAGGTGTGGCGATCAACCCGGGCGCCGAGTGGATGACCGATGCCGCTGCCGGGCGGACGCGGCTGCGGCTGTGCTTCGCCCACCCCCCCGAGCAGGTTATTCGCGACGGCGTCGCCAGGCTGGCCGAGGTCTGCCATCGCGAGTTTGGCGTGCCCGCGCGCGGCGCAAAAGAACACCGCTAATCGCGGGCAGAAAGCACGCGCGCTCATGCGGCAAGCGCCGGCTTGCGGCCGAACCACGGTCGCGCCGCTTCGAGCTGGGCGCCCAGGCGAATCAGCGTGGCTTCGTCGCCAAATCGGCCGACCAGTTGCACCGCCAGCGGCAATCCGGCCGTGCTTTGACCCAGCGGCAGCATCAGCGCGGGCTGGCCGGTGAGATTGAACCAAACCGTGAATGGCGAGAAATTGAATACGCGGCGCCAGTATTCGTTCACGTCATTCATCATCATATCGAGCCAGCCGAGCTTCACCGCCGGCGAACTCAGTCCCGGCGTCAGCAGCACATCCCACTGCGCATGAAACGCGGCCATCTGCCGCCCGAGACGGTGCGCCGTTTGCGTGGCGCGAACGTAATCAGGGGCGCTGATGTTCTCGCCCATTTTCGCGGTCAGCCAGGTGATGCGCTCCACTTCGCCTTCGCGTGCCGGGCGCCCGGTGCTCGGGTGGCCGGCGAGGTTCACGACCGCATTCGCCGAAGCCAGTGTGAGAAAAGTCGGCACGACCGCGGCGCGGTCGATCTCGGGGTCACGCTCCTCGACCTGGTGGCCGAGATCAGCGCAAAGCTTCACGGTCTCGGCAAGGAGCCGCAAACATTCCGGATCGACTTTGGCGCCGTTCGGCGCCGCGGCGGTCCACGCGATCTTCAGATTGCCCGGATGCGCGCCGGCTTCCTTCAGATATGGGCCCGCTGGCGGCGGCGCGACGTACGGATCTCCCGGCCCTGCCCCGCACGTCGCGTCGAGCAAGGCAGCGCTGTCGCGAATACTGAGCGTCACCGCGTGCTCGGTCGAGGCGCCACCCAAGCCTTCGCCCAGGAAGGGTGCGAACGTGTTACGGCCACGCGTCGGCTTCAGCCCGACCACGCCGCAGCACGCGGCCGGTGCGCGAATGGAGCCGAATCCGTCCGAGGCATGCGCCATCGGCAGCAGGCGTGCGCCGACGGCTGCGGCGGCCCCGCCGCTCGAACCGCCTGAAATGTGCGCGACGTTCCACGGATTGCGTGTCGGGCCGTAAAGCTGTGGTTCGCAAGTGAGCGAGAGCCCAAGCTCGCAGGTATTGGTTCGCCCGAAAATGACCAGCCCTGCGCGCTTGAGCCGTTGCACGTGCTCGCTGTCAGCAGCCGATGGCGGCGTATCAGCAAAGAAGCGGGAGCCCCGCGTCATGCGCACCCCCGCAACCGGCGAGGTCAGATCCTTCATCAGATAAGGCACGCCGCGAAACGGCCCGTCAGGGAGTCCGTCCGCGATTGCTTTGCGCCCATAGTCGTAGAGCTTCATGATCACCGCGTTGATCGCCGGATTGCGCGCTTCGACGCGCTCGATCGCCGCGTCGAGGAGTTCGTCGGCGGTCACCTCCTTGCGCCGCAGGAGATCGGCAAGTCCCAGCGCGTCGTAGTGTTCGTATTCGGCAAAACTGCTCATCGCGTTTCCTCCTGGAATGGGGCAAGGTTAAAGGTGATAGTCAAAAGAGGAAAGCAAATTCAGGAGACGGTCTCTTGTCTGCCAAGACCTGATGCCCATGGTACTGCCGCAGACGCACCCGGAGATTCGGCCACATCCAAGAAGCCAGCCTTTATGATCCGGTTGTCTACGCCGGCTGTCCTGATCCATCTCGACGACGATACCGGCATGCGCAGCATCCGACGCGGGTGACTCGATCAAAACGCATTGGGCTGTCGGCGATTTCCAGAAACTGCGATGCGCTCGCGCCGGAATTTTTCGCGGACATGAGCCGGCTGCCTCAAGCAGAAACGTCCCGGCCTATTTCTCCAGCGCCAGCGCTTGTTTATAGCGCTGTCGCGCCGCTTCTTCTTTCACCACGTCGTCGATTTCGCGCATCACGCTATTGACGTCGACGGGGACTTTGCTACGCACAAAGCAACCGGTCAGCGCGACGTCGGGCTGAAGCGCGCCGCTTTCGTAGATCGACCAGATTTCCTTGCCGTAGTCGGTGGTACGCAATTCGGCGGCGAAGCGGCCGAAGTAGGCAGTCAGGTTGTCGACGTCGCGCTCCAGCATGGCCTCGGCGCTGTTGTTGCCCGCGGCGTCGACGGCCTGCGGCAGGTCGATGATGACCGGCCCGTCGCTGCCGACCAGCACATTATATTCGGACAGATCGCCATGCACGATGCCGGCGCAGAGCATGCGCACGACCTGCTGGATCAGCGTGCGATGGTATTCGCGCGCCAGCTCCGGCGTGAGTTCGAGATCGTTCAGCCTCGGTGCGGCGTGGCCGTCGCTGTCCTTCACCAGTTCCATCAGCAGTACGCCGTCGAGAAAATTGTACGGGCGCGGAACGCGCACACCGGCAGCGGCTAGCCGGTTCAGGGCATCGACTTCGGCATGTTGCCAGGCGTCTTCCTGCTCTTTGCGTCCGTAGCGGGAACCCTTTTCCATGGCGCGGGCGCGACGGCTGTTCTTGACCTTGCGGCCTTCGGTGTATTGAACGGCCTGGCGGAAACTGCGCTTGTTGGCTTCTTTGTACACCTTTGCGCAGCGGATCTCCTGCCCGCAGCGAACGATGTAGACCACCGCTTCCTTGCCACTCATGAGCTGACCGATGACTTCGTCGACGAGACCTTCTTCGACGAGCGGCAGGATTCTTTTAGGGGTTTTGATGGGCGCCTTTTCCGCCCGGCCTGGGCGCTGGATGATGACAGGGGGGCCAGTGTAATCAATTGTCGCGGCAGCCGCAGGAGTTGCCCATCTGACCCCGCGCGGACGCGCAGATCAGGCACCGGCCTGGCACGGATTCGGGTGCTTGTAGTTCGTCTCCCTTTTGCTACACTGGCGGCTCGCAACTTTGAAAGGAGGTGATCCCATGAGAGACAACCAAGGCAGCACCGGTCGGCGGCACTCTGGAACTGGATCTACCGCAAGGTTCAGGAGTCTGGCTGGCTAGAGGCCGGAATGCCTGCAGGAAAAAACGCCCCGTTCGCGAAAGCGAACGGGGCGTTTCGTTTTCGGGCCTGCGGCGGGCTCAAGTAACCGGGTTTCCTGCCGTTCCTGTTAGCGATGAAAAAGCGACTGCTTCCCCTCGGCATCAAGAATCCCATCAAGACCGAGCTGCCGGCACTGGTCGGGCTGGAAGCCATCGGCAAACCCTGGTTCAGCGACAGTCATCGCAGTGATCTGCTGGCGATCGCATTGGTATCTCAGGCGATGGCCCCCGAGGGAAGTTTTATTCACACCATTGCCGGGGAACTCATTGT
>JANLTJ010000221.1:0-29944 GCA_031362885.1 Betaproteobacteria bacterium | reverse complement strand
AGCCTGCGTAGGCCTCTTGGAATCTCATTGTCCGCGTCTCCTGTAACCAACGCGCCCGGCTTATGGGTCTTTCCATATCTCACCCAAAAAACCGGACACATTACGTGCTACAGAACCGGACAACTAACTTACTCCCCACAGACTGCCAAAAATAAGCTTCCGGGTGCTCGTCCGTACTGTACAATCTGACGCTATATTTACTTGAATTTCAGAGGATACCCGCATGAATGTAAGCATGTTTCTGGATTTCCCAGCTTGGGCGAACGGGCTTGTGGACTTACCGTGGTGGGGTTATATCGCGACCACCTTGCTGATGACGCATGTCACGATCGCGGCAGTCACCATTTACCTGCACCGCTATTCGGCACATCGTGCGCTCGAACTGCATCCCGTCGTATCGCATTTTTTCCGTCTGTGGCTGTGGCTGACCACCGGCATGTCCACCAAAGGCTGGACCTCCATTCACCGCAAGCATCACGCCAAATGCGAAACGGAAGAAGATCCCCATAGCCCGCAGATTCTGACCTTGAAGAAAGTTCTTCTGGAAGGCAGCGAGCTATATCGCAAGGAAGCCGCGAATCAGGAAACACTGGACAAGTACGGCCACGGAACCCCGGACGACTGGGTGGAACGCAATGTCTATACGAGTACCGACAAGGGTGGCGTCGCCATCATGCTGGTGGCTGACATCTTGTTGTTTGGGCCGCTGGGCTTGACCATCTGGGCTGTACAGATGCTGTGGATTCCGGTTATGGCGGCCGGCGTAATCAACGGCGTGGGTCACTTCTTCGGTTACCGATCGTTCCAGGTGGATGATGCCAGCACGAATATTGTGCCGTGGGGAATCCTGATTGGTGGCGAGGAACTGCATAACAATCACCACGCCTATGCATCATCGGCCAGACTGTCAAACAAGTGGTATGAGTTCGATATTGGCTGGTTTTACATCCGCACGCTGGAAATATTGGGTCTGGCGGAGGTCAAGAAGCTCGCGCCACAGGTAAAGATGGAAGCTGGCAAGTCGCAATGCGACCTCAATACCCTGCAAGCCGTCATTACCCATCGCTATGACGTCCTGGCGCGTTTTACGTGCTTGCTTCGAACCACCTGCGCCGAAGAATTGCGGCGTATGCGCGAACACAAGACAGGCCATTCCGTCGACCTGCAAACCATCAAACGCTGGATGCACCTGGATGCCACGCTGGTGCCTGAACCGGAAAAGGCCAAGCTCGATCAAGTGCTGGGCACCAGCAAAGTGTTGACTACGGTTTATTCAATGCGCCAGGAACTGGCGATGCTTTGGCAGCGTTCGACGGCCTCCAAGGAACAGTTGCTTTCGCAGCTGGAAGATTGGTGTCACCGCGCCGAGAAAAGCGGTATTGCCCCGCTGCGCGACTTCTCCCGTACGCTGCGCTGCTACGCCTGAGCTACGGACTTGGTTGTGATCCAACGAAAAGCCCGCCATTCGGCGGGCTTTTCGTTTTCTGCGGTTCTTGCTTTCCAGACTCCGCAAATCGTCGCAGCACTTATTGCGACACGATCTACTTGAGTTTGGTTTCCTTGTAAATAACGTGCTTGCGGGCAACCGGATCAAACTTCTTCATCTCGATTTTGTCCGGTTTTGTCCGCTTATTCTTCGTAGTGGTATAGAAATGCCCGGTACCGGCGGACGATTCCAGTTTTATTTTCTCTCTCATCTCATTCTCTCTGCCGTGAATGGTTAGAACTTGAGGCCGCGCCCACGCAGTTCGGCCAGAACCACGTCAATGCCCTTCTTATCGATGGTGCGCAAACCCGCGCAGGTCACGCGCAAGTTCACCCAGCGATTCTCACTCTCAACCCAAATGCGGCGGTATTGCAAGTTGGGCAGGAAGCGTCGTTTGGTCTTGTTGTTGGCATGGGACACCCTGTTTCCAACCACCGGTTTTTTCCCGGTTACTTGACATACTCTCGCCATGTTGGCTTCTCCAGGCTACGTTTCTGATTGGGCCGCCGATATGGCGACGCTGCGAATTCGGAAAGATGCGCTTTATATCATAGTTCCAGCCACTTGCTCAACCGAAGTGGCTATAAGAGCCCGCGTTCGGCAAAAGACAAGGTCGCGCCACGCCCGACCACAAAGTGGTCCAGTACCCGAACATCAATCAGCGCCAGTGCTTGCTTCAAGGCCTGGGTCAACATCTCATCGGCACGACTGGGCTCCACAACTCCAGACGGATGGTTGTGCGCGAAGATCACGCCCGCCGCGTTGTGGTGCAGCGCTTTGCGAACGACTTCCCGGGGAAAAACGCTGGTTTGTGTCAGCGTTCCGCTAAACAACTCCTCCACGGCAATGACTTGGTTCTGCGCATCCAGAAACAATCCAAGAAAGACTTCCACTTGGCGATTCTGGATGGAAAGCCGCAGAAAGTCTCGCACCGCGACGGGTGAACTCAGGTTGATACCCGCTTTCATTTCCGCCGCCAGCGCACGCCGGATGAGTTCGGAGGCAGCCCGCAATTGCGCGTACTTCGCACTTCCCAAACCCGGAACAGCGCAGAAAGCCTCCTGGTTAGCCGCGCACAGTTGCGCAAGCGAGCCAAACTTCGCAAGCAATGTCCGCGCAAGGTCTACCGCACTTTTCCCTTTCGTTCCCGTTCGCAGGAATATCGCCAGCAACTCGGCATCGGATAGACTTCCCGCTCCCTTGGTCAGTAATTTTTCGCGCGGCCTGTCGTCCTCAGGCCAATCGTTGATCGCCATGGTCGCCTCACACTTTTATATTTTGCAACAACAGTTTACACTGCTACACAAACGCGTATTGATGGGTAATTCGCATGGCGGAACTTCGCGGCAAACGTATTCTTCTTGGCCTCACTGGCGGCATTGCCGCGTATAAGGCAGCCGAACTCGTTCGTGAGTTGCAGCGACAAGGCGCCGATGTTCAGGTGGTGATGACCGAATCAGCGTGCAGGTTCATTTCTGCATTGACCCTGCAAGCACTATCCGGCAAACCGGTGTACGTGGACATGTGGGATACCCCGATACCCAATGGGATGCCTCACATCGAATTGTCCCGCGATCGGGACCTCGTGGTCGTAGCGCCGGCAACCGCCGATTTTATTGCCAAACTGGTCCACGGCAGCGCCGATGATTTGCTATCTACCCTTTGCCTGGCCAGAGACTGTAGCCTGATGGTCGCACCGGCCATGAACCGTCAGATGTGGGAAAACCCCGCTACGCAGCGCAATGTAGCGCAACTTCGCCAGGACGGCATCGCCATACTTGGCCCGGCCATGGGCGATCAGGCGTGCGGAGAAACCGGCCTTGGGCGGATGCTCGAACCCATGGATCTGGTGCGCGAATTGTCGGCTTGGTTCCAGCCTAAGATTTTGTCAGGCACCAAGGTGCTGGTCACCGCCGGTCCGACCTATGAACCCATTGACCCGGTGCGGGGCATTACCAATCGGAGTTCGGGAAAAATGGGCTACGCGGTTGCACGTGCAGCGCTGGAGGCAGGCGCCCAGGTGATCCTGATTTCCGGACCAGTGTCGATCGAGCCACCTCCATCCGCACGCGTGGTTCTTGTCGAAACGGCACGGCAAATGCTCGATGCAGTGAATTCGCACATTGACCATTGCGATATTTTCTTCGGAGTCGCCGCCGTCGCCGATTATTACGTTGGCAATCGCAAATCCCAGAAGATTAAGAAGGATGGCACCATCCCGACCCTGGAGCTGATACCCAATCCGGACATCATTGAATCCGTCGTGCGCAGACCCAATTCGCCATTTTGCGTCGGTTTCGCCGCCGAAAGCGAAAAACTCGAGCAGAACGCGGACGCCAAGCGCCGCCGCAAAAAACTTCCGCTTCTCGCAGCGAATCTTGCACAGAGCGCGATTGGCGCCGATGACAACGAATTGGTATTGTTCGACGACGACGGAGTTCATCGGCTTGCGCGCGCGTCGAAACTCCATCTGGCGCGCGCCCTGATACGGCATGTCGCCAGGCTTTACCGTCCGCGCGAAACGGCTATCGCGAATTAGTCCACTGCCAGGACTCAACCAGGACCAAGTGCGCCCGATAGACCTCAGAATTCTCGACGCCCGCCTGCGTGAGCAGCTTCCTGCCTACGCAACCGCGGGATCGGCCGGGCTCGACCTGCGAGCCTGCATCGATGCCCCGATGGAGTTAAAGCCCGGGCAGACCGAATTGATTCCTTCAGGTCTGGCGATACACCTCGCTGATCCCGGGCTGGCTGCAATTGTGCTGCCTCGATCTGGACTGGGTCACAAACACGGCATCGTTCTGGGCAATCTGGTCGGCCTGATCGATTCTGACTACCAGGGCCAGATTTTCGTCTCGCTGTGGAATCGCGGAACGAGTGTCTTTGTACTCAATCCCATGGAACGTATCGCTCAACTGGTTGTGATTCCGGCCGTGCAAATCGGATTCAACATCGTGGATAACTTCGCCGCGAGTGAACGGGGGGCGGGCGGATTCGGCAGTACCGGCAAGCGCTGAGCGCTTCCATAAATTCCCGCAAAAAAAGCCGGCTCTCACCGGCTTTTCTCCTTCGTCAAACATTCTCGACGGCTACCTGCGCGTCGCGTGTCTGATTAATTCGTGGTCGGGAAAACCGGCATTTCATCGCCCTTATTCAACTTCGGATCGGGAATCTCTCCCGCCGCGATGCGGCGTTTCTCCTCCCAGCGCAGGAAGGTAATTACACTGACGATTTCCTCTTGCGACATCGTCGTTCCAAATGCGCCCATGGTGCCGCCCAATGACCTGGGAACCCCGGTTGCAATGGTGACGTAGATTTCCGAATTGGTATTGCCCGAGTACTTGAAAGCACCGCAACTCAGGCACGGCCCTTTGCCGCCATGGCCATCGCCCCCGTGGCAAAACGAGCAACGCTGCGCGTACTTCGCTTTACCCTGCAGGACGATCTCCATATTATTCGTAGGCACTTCCATATCGTTTGCATTGGACTTGTGCTGTGCCGCCGCCGGCTGGGAAAAGCCAAACGCGAGGACCACGGTCGCCAGCGCCGTGCACTGCGCAAAAAATGCTTTGAATTTGAAACTACTCATTGAGATACACCTCCCTGAACCAACGCTTTAGGAAAACGGTGGATAAAACGGCACGCCGTAGCTCTCGACGATCTGCTTCATCCTGCCACTGGATAGGAGTTCTGCGATCCCATCGTTAATAAAACTCATCAAGGCTTTATCCTGTTTGCGCGTGACGAAATTCAGATTCCAGCGCTGGCCGACTTCCGGCACATAACCTTTCACCATATTGAACTTGGTATCCGGATACTCCCGATGCGCCACAGCAATCGCCGTCGCCCATACCAAGCTCGCATCCAACTCTCCCTTGGCCATGCTTTGCATGATGCGACGGTTGTCCAGGAACAACTCCCTCGGCACACCGTTGGTAAACAGGTAATCGTCGATCGGCGTTGACATGGGGACGCCGACCTTGATATTGGCCTGCTTCAGATCGGCAACGCTCTTCATGCCCTCGGCCTTGCCCTGAACCACCAGTACATATCCCAAGCCGGCGTACGGGTTGGTGAACGCCAGTTGCCCCATGAGCATGTCGTCATCGCCATCCCCGCTGTCAGACAGTCCGAGGAACACGTCACAGCGCTTTTTCAGAATCGAATTGCGGAAGGCGCGTGAAGTACCGCCGCGCGTTGCGGTATCGGCCCAGTACATCTCCAACGTCATGCCACCGCGCTTGGCAATAGCGCGAATAATTTCGACGTCGAATCCAGGCGGGTCCGAATTTTGCGCCGCGTAAGGATAGTTGAATGGATCGGCACACGCTATCAGCTTGCCTTTGGCTTTGGAACGCTCAAGGGTATCGGCAATTTCATCGGGATCGGCTTCCTGCGCATGGACGGCAACAGAAGCAAGAAAAAACAGCAGGGCGAACCCTGATCGTGTCAATAACTTAAGCACTGTGAACTCCTTGAAGGTCATTCAGTTTATTTCCCTGCTCAATTGCGCTAACGCCGTCGAAGCTTGTCGGTTTACCGCAAACATGCGGTGCAACGGTCTATGCCGTTTATAAACAAAAAAATAAGGGAGGGCAGATTGTTTGCCCCCCCTTGGTACCACTATTAATGCAGATTACTGGATCGGCATTTCCTGCTTGGTGCGTTACTCGACCGCAAACACCATCAGACCGCCGCCCTTCTGATTCTTCTTCAGATACTCGCCGTAGAACAGGGGCCAGATACCGCCGCCGCCCGCGCCGTAGACGATGGCAACGTACTGCTTGCCATCCGGTCCGGTGTGGGAAGTCGGGTTGCCATGCACGCCGGAACCAACCTGGAACGACCAGAGATGTTCACCGGTCTCGTCGTTTACAGCGTTGAAGTAGCCTTCCGGATCGCCGTAGAACACCAGGCCGCCGCCGGTCGCCAGCGTACCGCTGGTGGCCGGATAGCTCTGGGATTTCGCCCAGACCAGCTTGCCGGTCGCCGCGTCGAAGCCTTTGATCATGCCCGCGCCCGCATTGAAGGTAATGACCTTCGCGCCCAGGTACCACTCGCCGCGCTTCCACTCCATTTTCTTGGCTTGGAGATCCATCGCGAAGTCGTACACCGGCACATAGACCATCTTGGTGCGGTGGCTGTAAGCCATCGGGTGCCATTCTTTACCGCCGTCAAGAGACGGAGCGATATCGGTGGTCACCTTGTCGTACACCACATCCTTTTCGGGATAGTTGTAGATCGGCCTGCAGTTGTTGGACGGGCTGATCGGGG
This sequence comes from Betaproteobacteria bacterium, assembly GCA_031362885.1. Lineage (GTDB taxonomy): Bacteria > Pseudomonadota > Gammaproteobacteria > Burkholderiales > JACQAP01 > JACQAP01. The sequence goes on along the minus strand of JANLTJ010000221.1, from coordinate 23,184 downwards.
TCTTGACCCAGTTCACGCGCTGCAACGGGGTAACCCATACGCACTTGTGCTCCTTGCCAGCCTTGCCTGCCTGCGTGTTGACGCGATCGATACCGTAAATGTGACCATTGCGCGAACCATGCAGCCAGAGCTTCTTGCCGCCGACGTCAACCAGGATCATCTCGTTCACGCCGTCATAATCGTACGGATCATTTGGCGTGTATTGGAAGTAGGACTGGATCTTGCCGGTATCCGGATTGAGCACCAGGTTGCTGTTACTGAACAAATTGTCACCCAGGCGTACATGCCGGTCAAAGTCGGGACCAGGATTACCAACGGGCCAATACAGCATGTTGGTTTCCTTGTCGTAGGCGCCGGTAATCCATGCGGATCCGCCACCGTACTTCCAGGAATCCCCTGCCCAAGTATCGTTACCGGGTTCACCGGGTCCAGGAATGGTGTAGGTCTTCCACACCGGAGCGCCGGTATCAGCGTCAATGGCCGCGATCCAGCCGCGCACGCCGTACTCAGCACCCGCGGTACCGAACACGATCTTGTTGCGAACGGCCATCGGCATGATGGTGAAGGTTTCGGCGTAGGTGTAGTCACCCATCTTCTTGTCCCAGACCACTTTGCCGGTCTGGTTGTCGAGCGCCACGATGTGCGCGTCGAGCGTGGCCAGATAAACCTTGTTCTTGTAGACGGCCACACCACGGTTAACCACGTCGCAGCACAGTTTCGGGAAGACATCGCCCGGAAGCTCGCGCTCGTACTTCCACAGCGTCTTGCCGCTGACACCATCAACCGCGATAACCTTGTTGAAGGAAGTGGTGACATAGATCACCCCGTTCACCGCAACAGCCTGGCTGTCCTGCCCTTCCAGAACACCGAACGACAGGTTCCAGACGGGTTTCAGCTTTTTGACATTGTCCCGATTGACCTGGGACAGCGGGCTGTAGCGGGTGGTCTGATAGTCACGACCGTAGTGGAGCCAGTTCTGGGCGTCCTTGTCTGCGTTAAGGAGCATGTCGTCCGTCACGTAGTTTGGATAGAGCTTGGATTCAAGCGTATCCACACCTTGCGCGGAGACAACTCCAGTAGCGCCGAATGCCGCAATAGCAGCGACGGACACCGCAGCACGTTTGAAGTGCAACGATTGCTTCAGCATAATTTTTTAAAGCCTCCCGAAATGAAGTGAGCGGCGCTTCGAGCCCTCTCGTATCCAATACAAAACGATACTTGAGAACCGTGGAACCGCGCATTTTGGTTTTGAGTACTGCCTCGATGCGTAAAGCAAGACCCAACGTGCCGAGAATCTTCAGCGATCAGACTAGCTTTAACGCAAGGGGAAAATAAGATTTACGCTCTGGGTTGTCAACCTTTTTCTGCCGGGTTGCACCGAGCTGCAATTCCAGACTCTGGTTGGTGCGTTGCAGCAATGAGGCTTATCTCCGCAATGGATACTCGAGCGCGGCTTCAGCGCCCACTTTTTAGGGACCGCTCGCACTTCGGGACTCACGGATGATGATTGACCTCCACGATCAATCGCGCCGGTATCTGGCGAATCCGAGCTTGTGCAACCGCGATATCCTTTCCGAAGTAATTCAAAATTAGCTGGACGAATGGATCGCGCAATTGCGAAACTGAATCGCAATACTCACGCATTCCTTGTTTCACCTGTCAAAATCAGATGCGCATGTCGAGCGTCGGTCCGAACGTGCTGGTCCTGTTTATCAGTTTGTTCATGTCAAGCGCGCAGCCCGCGCTCGCAGATCCGCTGATTACCTACCCATTGCGAATCAAGACACATGATCTACGCGTGGAAGTCGCCAACACCGAAGACACCCGCAGGCGAGGGCTGATGTATCGCGACAGGCTGGCGCAAAACAGCGGAATGATTTTTGTATACCAGCGTCCCGAGGCAACTGCGATGTGGATGAAAAACACCAGAGTGGCCCTTTCCGTTGCCTTTATCGGTGCAAACGGGCGCATTCTCAACATCGCCGACATGGAGCCGTACTCGGAGCAGGCGCATGCTTCCTCGGGCGAGGCGGCCTATGCGCTGGAAATGAACCGGGGCTGGTTCAGCAAGCGAAAAATAAAACGCGGGGATCGGGTCGAAGGACTGAAAGCTCTTCCTCCGGCCCAATAGAATTGCCCGGGCGCTGCCCGGGCATCCGCAATGCACTAACCGCTATAGCACCATGTGCGATTGCGCAACCATGAAGAACAGCATCGGAACCGACAACATGGTATTGGTGCGCGAAGCCAGAAAAGCCAGGCGCCGCGCCTTGTTCTTCTGCTCGTCGGTGGCAGGTACCATTCCGAGAATCTTCTTCTGATTCGGCCAGATGATGCCCCAGACGTTGAGCAGCATGATGGTGCCCAGCCATGCGCCGACACCGATCTTTTCATATCCGGCTTGAAGGGTGAAAGCCGCCATGAAATTCGCACCCAGCAACGCGGCACCCGCCAGCCAGGTGACCAGGGCGGCCCAGCGGAAATAGAACAGCGCCCGTGGCGCCACATGTTTGGTGATCCCGGCCGCCGTGCTGTCGGCTTGTGCCGCCTTCAGTGCCGCCACCTGAACGAAGTTGAAGTAATACAACAAGCCGATCCACATCACACCCGCCAGGATATGAATCCAGCGGTAAATTCCCGGTAGCATTTCCATGACTTATCCCCCTGCCACTGATCTGACGACGACAACCAAAATGACGGTCAGCACGAAGCCTGCTATGACCGTACCCCATAGAGAATCCAATGGATTTTTCATTTTCCCCTTCCTCCTGTAATCAAACGGCAATCAAACCCGGACAGTGTAGATAACGCGAGCGGGCACCGCAACAAGCAATCATCGTCCCCGGCCGGCGCCTGCGCCGGTACGTTCGCAGAATTGCGTTCGGCAACGGGCTACGCTTTGCGCACATCCATGGATGCCAGTAAACTTCGCGCCTTGCCGGCTTTCCTGCCGCTGTTCGTCCCATCAGCCTGCTTCTACGCCGCGCAGGAATCAGGGCGCGCTCATGGATTTCATAGGAGTCCAAAATTGCACGATTTGCGTTCACTTTCGCTGCACAGCATCCTCGCCGCCATCGCTATGGCCGGGCTCCCCGGTTGCCAGAAGCCAGCTTCAAATGCACCGCCGGGGGGCATGCCTGCGCCGGAGGTCAGCGTGGTGGTGGTTGCGCCGCGGGAGCTGCCGGTCAATTTTGAGTATGTAGCCGAGATCGCGGGCGTTCGCGAAGTTGAAGTGCGCCCACGCATATCCGGCATCCTTGAGAAATGGAATTTTACCGAAGGCAGCAAAGTCGCCGCCGGACAAAGCCTTTTTTCGATTGACGCCGCTCCCTTTCGAGCCGCAGCGGCGAGAGCCGAAGCAGACCTTGCCGGCGCACAGGCAAGTTTCAACCTGACCCGGCGCAATGCCTCGCGGCTCAAGCCGCTCTACGAGGCCAAGGCGGTCAGCCAGAAAGAGTACGACGACGCCACGTCCGGTGAACAAATTGCCGAAGCCCATGTAAAAGCGGCGCAAGCCGCACTCACCGAAGCGCGGCTGAATTTGTCCTACACCCGCGTCGAAGCGCCCATTTCCGGTATCAGCGGCCGTGCATTGCAGTCCGAAGGCAGTCTCGTCCAGGCGCAGCAGTCGCTGCTGACGACGATTTCTCAGATTGATCCGATTCATATTATTTTCAGTTTCGCCGAGACCGAGCACTTGAAACTCACCCGCGCCGTGGAGGAAGGCCGTCTGGAGTTGCCCAAGGGCGGCAAATTCGATGTCAAACTCAAACTGGCCGACGGCTCCGTGTATGCGCGCAGCGGCAAAGTGGATTTCACCGACGTGCGCATTGACCCTGCTACCGGCACCATTGAAGCGCGCGCCGTCATCGCTAATTCGCAGGGAATTCTGCGCCCCGGCCAGTTCGCGCGCGTGACGCTCTCGGGCGGCGTGCGCCCGGGCGCCATCGCCATTCCACAGCGCGCCGTACTGGAAGGCCCGGGCAGCAAGATCGTGCTGACGGTCAACGCCCAGGGTATCGTCGAGCCGCGTCCCATTGAGGTGGGTGACTGGGCCGGTGACGAGTGGATCATCCTCAGCGGCCTCAAAGCCGGCGATCAAGTGATTGTCGATGGCGTGGTCAAGGCGCGACCCGGGTCGCCGGTGACGATTGCAAAAGCGCCAGCCACGAGTCCGGCCCCGCCCGCGCAGACACCGGCCGCCAGGCCGGATGCCGCTCCCGCCAAAGAATAACTTCAAGGGCACGCCCGCATGTTCTCGCGCTTTTTTATCGATCGCCCGATCTTCGCGGCGGTACTGGCCTGCTTCCTGGTCCTGGCCGGCCTCGCCGCCACGCGCTCGCTGCCGATCGCGCAATACCCGGAAATCGCCCCACCGGTGGTCACCGTGCGCGCCATTTATCCCGGCGCCTCGGCGCAGACGCTGGAGCAAACGGTCGCCGCACCACTGGAAAATCAATTGACCGGCGTCGAAGACATGATTTTCATGTCGTCGAATTCCGGCTCCAACGGCCTGTTGGAAATTCAGGTCACATTCAAAATTGGCGCCGATGCGGATCGTGCCGCGTTGAACGTCAACAACCGCGTCAAGCAAGCGGAAGCGCGCCTGCCGGAAGAAGTGCGCCGCCAGGGCGTGACGGTGGAAAAAGGCTCCTCGTCTTTCCTCATCGTGTACGGTTTTTTCTCGCCCGATGGCCGCTTCGATGATTTGTATACCAGCAATTACGTCACGCTCAACGTCATCGACGAGATCAAGCGCGTGCCTGGCACCACCAACGTACAGATATTCGGCGCCAAGGACTACGCCATGCGCGTCTGGCTGCGACCGGACCGCCTGACTCAGTTCAAGCTCACGGCCGAGGACGTGGCGCGCGCCATCACCGAGCAAAACGCCCAATTCGCCGCCGGCAAGATCGGGCAAACCCCGACCGGCGGCCCGCAGGAACTGGTCTACACCATCACCACGCGCGGACGCCTGGCGGAAGTGAAGGAATTCGAGAACATCATCGTGCGCGCCGCACCGGGTGGGGCCGCGGTGCGCCTCGCCGACGTGGCGCGCGTCGAACTGGGTTCGCGCGATTATGAATTCATCGGCCGCGTCAACGGCAAGCCCGCCACGCTGCTCGGCATTTTTCTGCAACCTGGCGCAAACGCGCTCGACGTGGCCGACGGCTGCAACGCGGTGATGGAAAAGCTCGCTGCGCGCTTTCCCGACGGGCTGACCTACGCCAACGTCTACGACACCACGCGCTTTGTCAAAGTCTCCATCCGTGAAGTGGTGAAGACGCTGCTCGAAGCCATGGCGCTGGTGTTTCTGGTGGTGTATGTATTTCTGCAGAACTGGCGCGCCACGCTGATTCCGTTCGCCGCCGTGCCGGTATCCCTCACCGGCACCTTCGCCGGATTGTTCCTGCTCGGCTATTCGATCAACACACTCACGCTGTTCGGCATGGTGCTCTCCATCGGTATCGTGGTCGATGATGCCATCGTGGTGCTGGAAAACGTCGAGCGCATCATGCGCGAGGAAGGCTTGAGCGCGCGCGAGGCGGCGTTCAAGGCCATGAGTGAAGTCACCGGCCCGGTCATTGCCATCGTGCTGGTGTTGTGCGCGGTGTTCGTGCCGATCGCTTTCCTGGGCGGACTGACCGGCGAGCTCTATCGCCAGTTCGCTGTCACCATCTCGATTGCCGTGGTGATTTCCGGCTTCACCGCGCTGACACTGACCCCGGCGCTGTGCGTGGTGTTGTTCAAGCGCGGCGGGCATCGCGAACCCGGCGCCTTCTTCCGCTGGTTCAACCGCATGTTTGCGCATACCACTCATCTATACGCGAGCGGCGTGGGCTGGATGTTGCGCCATGGCGTCATCGGCATGATTCTGTTCGCCGGCATGGTAGCCGCCGCCGTCGCGCTCTGGCGCATCACCCCCACCAGTCTGGTGCCCGACGAAGATACCGGCTATTACATCGGTGCGGTCTTTTTGCCCGATGGCGCGACCCTGCAACGCACCGACGCGGTAGTGCAGAAAGTTACCGAGGCGCAACTGTCGAATCCGGCCAACCAGTTTTCCGTCGCCTTTACCGGTCTGGATTTTCTCGGCGGCGGTTTTCGCAACAGCGCGGCGACGATCTTTGCCTCGCAAACGCACTGGGACGATCGACCGGGCGTCTATACCCAGCAATTGGTGGGCGAGTTTTTCATGAAAACCGCCGGCATCAAGGAAGGCCTGGTGCTCGCCTTCCCGCCGCCACCGATTCTCGGCCTGGGCAACGCCGGGGGCTTCGAGTTCTACATACAGAACCGCGGCGACGGTGGCCCGCAGCGCACGGCCGAAGTCATGGGCAAGTTCCTCGAACGAACAGCGAAGGATCCGCGCTTCCTCTATGTGCAGACACTGTGGCGTCCGAATGCGCCGCAATTGCGTGTGGATGTCGATCGCGAAAAAGCCAAGGCGCTCGGCGTGCCGCTCGATACGCTATACAACTCGCTCGCCGCGACGCTGGGTACGTTCTACGTCAACGATTTCAATAAATTCGGCCGCACCTGGCAGGTGTTGATGTCAGCCGAACCCGCGCAACGCAAGCGTCCGGACGCCATCGGCGATCTCTATGTGCGCTCACAGCGCGGCGACATGATCCCGATGAAATCGCTCGCCAGTGTCAGCTATTCTTCCGGACCGGATTCGCTGGACCGCTTCAACAATCTGCCGTCGGTGAAACTGTTTGGGCAGGGCGCGCCGGGCATCAGTTCCGGCCAGTCGATCCAGATGGTCGAGGAAATCGCCAACGAAGTGCTGCCGGCGGATTTCAGCTACGACTGGGGCGGGGCCTCCTTCCAGGAGAAGCAATCTTCCGGCACCTCCACGCTCGCGCTCGGCATGGCGGTCATCATGGTGTTCCTGATTCTCGCTGCGCAATACGAACGCTGGTCGCTGCCCTTCTCCGTGCTGCTGGCGCTGCCCTTCGGCACTTTCGGGGCCTTCGCCGCGATCTGGGTCAACAACTTCAAACTGCCCTTCTTCGGCGGCACGCCTTTATCCAACGACGTGTATTTCCAGATCGGCCTCGTCACGCTGCTAGGTCTGGCCGCCAAGAACGCGATTCTGATTGTCGAATACGCCCTGCACAAGCAACAGCAGGGCCTGTCGGCTTCCGGCGCGGCGCTCGAAGCCGCGCGGCTGCGCTTCCGGCCGATCCTAATGACCTCACTCGCCTTCATTCTTGGCGTGCTGCCGCTCACGCTGTCCTCCGGCGCGGGCGCCGGTGCGCGCCATTCGGTGGGCACCGGCGTCATGGGCGGTATGCTCGCGGCGACGTTCCTGGCAATCTTTTTCATTCCCATGTTCTTCAAGCTGATGAGCGGCGGTGGGCTCGGCGAGCGGCGCAGCACGGCGCAGATTCGCGCCGAAATTGAACATCACAAGACTCTCGCTGCGCAGGCCACCGAAAATCCTCACCATGCGCCGCCGCAGGGAGATCGGGCATGATGCGTTTGCGTTTTACTGCGGCAGCGCTTGCAATGTTGGCGCTGGGCGGCTGTATGAGCCTCGGGCCGGATTACCAGCGTCCTTCCGTCGAAGCCCCCGCGCAATGGCCGGGTGCGGGCGCGGATGAAGCGGTTTCAGCGACCTGGTGGATGTCCTACAACGACCCCGTCCTCGAACGCATGATCGACGAAGCGTTGCTGCGAAATCTCGATCTGCGCCAGGCGATTGCGCGCGTGGACGAAGCGCGTGCCGTGCTCGGCATCGTGCGCGCCGACCAATATCCGGGCGTCTCCGCCAATGCCGGTGCGTCGCGCAATCGCATGAGTCAGGAGGGTGCACTTTCCCCGCCTGGCGTCCAACCGGAGTACTCGAATCATCGTGCAACCCTCAATGCCAGCTACGAGGTCAATTTCTGGGGAAAATTCAGCCGCGCCAGTGAAACAGCAAGGGCGGAGTTGCTCGGTTCTCAATTCAACCGCGAAGCGGTCCGGCTTGCGCTGATAGCCGATATCGCCCGGAACTACTTCAATCTGCGTGCGCTGGATGCGCAACTGGCGATCACCAGCCGCACCATCTCCACGCGCCTGGCCTCCACGGCACTTCTGCGTATGCGCTTCGAGGCCGGGGTCACCTCGGAATTGGAACTGCGGCAAGTGGAAGCGGAAACCGCACAGGCACAAGCTTTTCTGCCGCGAATTACGCAGCAGCTCGCTACGCAGGAAACCGCGCTGGGTGTGCTGATCGGACGCAGCCCGCGTGCGCTAGTTGAACAGCCGCTTGAGCGTGGTGCCGCCATGGCTGCGTTGACCACGCCGCCCGCCGTGCCAGCGGGCTTGCCTTCGGCGCTGCTGGAACGTCGCCCGGACTTGCGTCAGGCCGAACAGAGCCTGATTGCCGCCAATGCGCGTATCGGCCTGGCCAAGGCTGCGTATTTTCCGTCGATATCGCTGAGCGCCTTTCTCGGCGGCGAGAGCGCAAGCTTGTCTGCCCTGTTCAACACCCAGGCGCGGATCTGGCAGCTCGCCGGCTCCGTGACGCAAACGCTGTTCGACGCCGGTCGCACCGGCGCGCAGGTGGATGTAGCCCAAGCGCGCCAGCAGCAGGCGCTGGCGCAATATCAAGCCGCGATCCAGAACGCATTCAAGGACGCACTCGATGCGCTGGTCGCGCAGCGCACGGCGCGCGAAATCGCCGAGGCCGAACAACAGCGCATCGACGCCCTGCAAGCCGCGATGCGCCTGGCACAACTGCGCTACGACAACGGAATTTCCAGTCTGCTCGATGTGCTTATTTCAGAGCGTGCACTTCTCGATGCGCAACTCAACCGCGTCGATGCACAACGCGCGCAACTTTCCGCCAGCGCGGATTTGTTCAAGGCGCTGGGCGGCGGCTGGGATGGCTCAGGCGACTCAGAGCGCGGCGTGAGCGAAACAACCAGAAACTAAACCGCTCGCCTGGTCCGCACACGCGAACCGGCGACGGCGTGATCTGCTAATCTTCCCGCTGCGAACCCATATCGATACCGGGAGGCATCATGGCCGACACCGTTAAATACCTGCTCGCCGAAGAGCACCTTCCGAAGTCTTGGTACAACATCGCAGCCGACCTGCCCGCGCCGCTGCCCCCGCCGCTGCATCCGGGCACGCTGCAACCACTTGGGCCGGATGATCTGGCGCCACTGTTCCCGATGTCGCTCATCATGCAGGAGATGTCCGCCGAGCGCGAAATCGAGATTCCCGGCCCGGTGCGCGAGATCTACCGGCAATGGCGTCCTTCGCCGCTGTATCGAGCACGCCGCCTGGAAAAAGCGCTCGATACGCCGGCGAAAATCTATTACAAGTACGAAGGCGTGAGTCCGGCCGGTTCGCACAAGCCCAACACCGCCGTAGCGCAGGCGTTCTACAACCATGAAGCCGGCATCCGCAAAATTTCCACCGAGACCGGTGCCGGTCAGTGGGGTTCATCTCTGGCCTTTGCCGGCGCGCTGTTCGGTATCGAAGTGCAGGTATTCATGGTCAAGGTTTCCTATCAGCAGAAGCCTTATCGCCGCGCGCTGATGGAGACGTACGGCGCACGCTGCATCGCCAGCCCGTCGATGGAAACCAACGTCGGGCGCGCCATTCTGGCCAAGACGCCGGACAGCACCGGTTCGCTCGGCATGGCCATTTCCGAAGCCGTCGAAGTCGCCGCCACGCGCGAAGACACCAAATATGCACTGGGCTCGGTGCTCAACCACGTCCTGCTCCACCAGACCGTGGTCGGGCAGGAGGCGATGAAGCAACTGGAAATGGCGGGGGACGATCCCGACATCATCATCGGCTGCACCGGCGGGGGTTCCAACTTCGCCGGTATCGTGTTTCCCTTCCTCGGCGCACAACTGCGCGGGGGTAAAAAGCGCCGCATCATCGCCATCGAACCAGCCGCCTGTCCGAGTCTGACCAAGGGTAAGTTCGCTTACGATTTCGGTGATACCGGACATCTCACCCCGCTGGTAAAAATGCACACGCTGGGATCGAGCTTCGTTCCGCCCGCGTTTCACGCCGGCGGTCTGCGCTATCACGGCATGGCGCCGCTGGTTTCGCACATCAAGGAATTGGGATTGATCGAGGCGCGCGCCTACCACCAAGTCGAAGTTTTCGAGGCCGGCGTGCGTTTCGCGCGCGCCGAAGGCATCGTGCCGGCGCCAGAGGCGAATCACGCCGTCAAAGGCGCCATCGACGAAGCCCTCAAATGCAAACAGGATGGCAAGGCACGCACCATTTTGTTCAATCTGTGCGGCCACGGGCACTTCGACATGCAGGCCTACAGCGATTACTTCGCCGGCAAACTGAGCGACCGCAGCTACGACAAAGCCGAACTGGCGATGGCGCTGGCCGGCTTGCCTTCCGTACCCGCTTGACCACAGGGCGCCCGGAATACGGCTCTTCGCGCGCATGCTGATCCCAAAGTCGGACATTAAAGCGGCTACCGCGCGCATCCGCGCCCATCTCGCGCCCACGCCGCTGATCCGAGCCGGATATTTCAGCCAGCAGCTTGGCGCCAACGTATATTTCAAGCTGGAAACCCTGCAGCCGACCCACTCGTTCAAGGTTCGTGGTGCGTTCAGCGCGATCACGCGGCTTACCAAGGCGCAAGCCGCGCGCGGCGTGGTAACCGCATCCAGTGGCAATCACGGACTGGCGGTGGCATACGCTGCGGCCACGCTCGGCATTCCCGCGACGATTTATCTGCCGGAGTCGGCTACCGAAGCCAAGCTCGTCGCAATTCGCCGCTTTGACCCTGAAATCATCATCCACGGCGCCGCCTGGGACGACGCCAACGCGCTGGCCATGAAAGTGGCCACCGAATCGAGCCGTGCATACATTCATCCGTTCGACAATCCGCTGGTGATGGCCGGCCAGGGCACCATCGTGCCCGAACTGCTGATGCAACTTCCCGAACCCGGCCTGATCGTGGCTTCGATCGGCGGTGGCGGGTTGATTTCCGGCATTCTCTCCTCGGTTCAGCACTACACACCGGACACGCGGGTAGTCGGCGTGGAGACTTCCGGCGCGGACTCGATGTTCCAGAGCCGCAAGGCCGGCAGGATTGTCGAACTGCCGGCCATCACCTCGATCGCGGAGACGCTGGGCGCGCGCAAAACCGAGAAATCCCAGTTTGATATCGTCACCCAGTACGTCACCGATCTGGTAGTCGTGTCCGACAACGCGGCTATCCGCGCGCTGATTGCGATTCTGCAGGAAGAGAAACTGCTCACCGAGCCAGCCACCTCGTGCTCGGTGGCGGCGCTGCTGGAGGGCAAGATCGCGTTCAGACCTGGGGAAAACGTAGTCGTCGTGTTATGCGGCGCCAACGTGGCCCATGAGCAGGTTCACGAATGGGAATCCGCTGCGCGCAATCTAAGCGCCAAGGCGCACCGGCGCAAAAGCGACCCGAAGTAATCAGGCGATTTCCCGCAGCACCGCGCTCCAGGCCCTGGCCAAATTCGCCCGGTTGTAACCGCCGCCGCCAAAAGCCATCAAGCGCCCCTTGCAGAAACGCTTGGCGATTTGCGTCAGGCTGCGCGCCGCGAGCGTATGCGTGGCTGGCGAATACTCCAGATGCGCAAGGGGATCGCCTTTCAATCCGTCCGCGCCGCACTGGAACACCACGAATTCCGGTGCAAAGCGGGTCAGGTGCGCCTCAACCCGGGGCCAGACCTGCGCGAACTCGCGATCGCCGGACCCCGGTTTCAACGCTATGTTGAGCTTGCTGCCGGTTGCCGCGCCCTTGCCGGTTTCGTCCGTGCGGCCGGTGCCGGGATACAGGTGGCGTCCATCCTCATGGATATCGGCGAAAATAAGATCCGGATCAGCCTCAAAGGAATAGAAAATTCCGTCGCCATGGTGGACGTCGATGTCCACATAGGCAATGCGCTTGACGCCATATTCGCTGCGCAGCGTTTCGATCACCACGCCCAGATCGTTGAACACGCAGAAGCCCGCGGCGTGATCGCGTCCGGCGTGATGCAATCCTCCGATCGGTTGCAGGCTGCGGACGATCTCGCCGCGCATGATGCGCGCAAGGCCATCCAGGGCCGCGCCGACGACATGAGCCGAGGCCTCATATACGCCGGGGAAAACCGGCGTATCACCGTTATCCAGAAATTTCAGTTGATCGCGCTCCGCATGGCGCACGGTTTCGATATGACGTTGCGTGTGGAAACGGCCGATTTCCTCCTGCGTGGCCATGCGCGGCGCGCAGCTTTGCACTGCAGCGAGCAGGCCTTGTGCTCGCGCTTCCTTCACGAAAGCATCCTGGCGATCGCCCCCCAGCGGATGGCCATTGACAAAGCCGTAGCGGCCGAGCGCCTCGCCAACATATAGGCAGGCATTTTTCGCCGCCGCGGCATTGAGCCGATTGGCCATCAGCACCACGGGCACGCCCAGCAGTCCGCCCGCGATTTTATGCAGGGCGGCGCGGCGCCTGGCAAGTCGTTCAAAATTCGCGTCCACAATGCCAGCAGGTCTGAAATTGGCCCGGATTTTCTTCATGACAGTGCGGACACAATACCGGATCGGCCTGCCCGTCTGCTTGCTCGAATTGGCGAATCAGCTCGTGCGCCCGCGCGGCATCGGCATCATCCATGATCCACACTTGCGGCCAGGCCTGCTGAACCGGGATCTCACCCATGACACTCTGCGCGTTTTCATTGAATACGCGCGCATCGAGGCCGGCCTGCACCAGCAATCCCATCACCAGATGCGCATCGGGCAGCGTCGGCGCGGAATAGACCCGTTTCATCGAAACAGGTCCATTTGTCCATCCAGGCGCGGTGGCCTGAACAGCGTTGTGACCAGCGTGCGCCGCTGTCGGTTCAGACCCAGCCGTTGGCAGGCCTTGTCGAAACGCAGCCTGAGCAGATCCGCGAACTTGCCACTGCCGCGCATGCGCGTGCCGAATTGCGGATCATTCTCGCGTCCATCCCGCAGTTGCTTCACGCGGCTCATGACATGCTCAGCTTTCAGCGGATAGTGCTGCGCAAGCCAGTCCTTAAACAGCGTCTTCACCTCGTAGGGCAGGCGCATGAGCACATAACCGGCCGATAGCGCACCAGCCTCGCTCGCCGCTTCAAGAATCTGTTCGGTCTCGGCATCGGTCAGAACGGGCACAATCGGGGCCACCATTACGCCGACCGGCACGCCGGCTTGCGCAAGCCGGCGAAAGGCCTCGATGCGGCGCGCTGGAGCCGAAGCGCGCGGCTCCATGCGGCGCGCAAGATCGTGATCGAGCGTAGTCACGGAAACAAACACGCCTGCCAGATTTTTTTCTGCCATCGGCACAAGGATATCGAGATCGCGCTCGACCAGCGCGTTCTTGGTAATGATGTAGACCGGCTGATTGCACTGCGCAGCGACTTCCAGAACAGCCCGGGTAATTTTCCAGGATCGCTCCGCCGGCTGATAGGCATCGGTATTTGCACCGATGGTGATGGCGCTGCACCCGTAGCCGGGTTTGGCCAGTTCCTCGCGCAGAACCTGCGCCGCGTTCACCTTGGCGAACAGCCGCGTCTCGAAATCCAACCCCGACGAGAGATTCAGATAAGCATGCGAGGGACGCGCATAACAGTAAACGCAACCGTGCTCACAGCCGCGATAAGGATTGATCGACTGGGTGAAGGGAATATCCGGCGAATCGTTGCGGCTGATGATGCTTTTGACCCGCTCGGCCGTGACCGTGGTCTGCGGCCGCCGGGCATCATCTTCGAGCGGCCGATCCCAGCCGTCGTCAAAGGCTTCGCGCAAGGTCTGCTCGAAGCGTCCTTCTGGATTGATCGAAGCCCCCCGTCCCTTATGCAAGGAGCCATGATTTCCGGCTACGGTCTTCGACATGCTGTAATTCTATACAGATATTGGGCCGTAAAGGATTCACGAACGGCAAATAGTGGAACGCAGTCGGCACCTGCCGTTCAAGGGCCGCTTTGCTTAACCCCGGTTCACTGTCCACCAACATGCATCGCGCACCGCCATTACAATCCCATCATCCGCACGGTCGCGTGGCACAGCTCTGTCTCCGGATTGGCAAAGGTATTCAGGATGGTGAAATGGTTGTCATCCGGACAGGGAATGTCCGCTGCAATGACACTGGCCCACTGGTTGGCAATCAGCGCGTGCTGCTCCTTGAATCCACCCAATTCACGCCCGCCCACGGCGATGTGGACCGGCGCCCTGGTTGCGGGCGGCAGCAACCCCGGGCTCAGCTTTAGCGCATCGGATTCACCCAGCCGAAGGTCGATATTGACCGAAGGTGTACCTGCGATCGGACCCAGATCGTAAATACCGCTGATCGAGAGTCCTCCCTGCATGACTTTCTCCGGCAACCCGCGTGAATAGCGCGGCCACTGCGCCGCCATGCACATTGCGCTCAGATGACCGCCGGCCGAATGCCCGGCGACGAACATGCGGTTGCGCGGTGCTCCAACCTCGGCGGCGTTGCGGTAAAGCCAGGCCCCGGCCTTGAGACATTGCAGCACGATATCCTCGACTTTAACCGCGGGGCACAGGGAATAATTGACGGCTGCGACGGCGGCGCCGGCGTTCACGAACGGTGTCGCTACAAAAGAATGCTGCTTCTTGTCGAGCGAGCGCCAGTAGCCGCCGTGAATGAACATCAACAGTGCTTTGGCCTCGCCGCGCGGGCGGAAAATATCCATGGTTTCCATGCGGTCGTCGCCATAAGGCACATCCAGCTCGACATCGAGGGCGCGCCGCGCGGTTTCGGACCGCCTCGCCCAATCGTCCAGGTAACTCTGGAATTCCGGGACCGCGACCCGGTTGTTGTACATCGATTCGTAGTACGCGGCGTCTTTTAGCATTTCGGCACTCCACCATTTTCAATCGTTATTTTAGGGACTTAGGTACGGACTGATCTTAGGCGCGTCAGTGAATATCCTCAGTGGATATCGGAATCATGCAGGATTCGGCAGCAGTTGCAAATTCCCTTATGTTCGGCCCCCAAATCGCAGGGCAATTATGTTGCTCCGCGGGAAACTTACCCAGCTCTTTGCGAATCACTGACTTCAGTCAGTGTCCCGGTGCAATCCTTGGCTGCGAGGCCAGGCGTACCGGAATAAAATGCGTGCCCACATCTTTTTCGACCGGAGATAACTATGTTTCGACCACTTCAATCAATATCTTTGGCCTTGACTATTGCAATCGGTATCTCGCTTCCGCTCACCGCCAGGGCACACACCGTCGGGATGTTTGCACCTGATCGCGTCGGCCGCTGGTATGGGGGCGGGGGACTCGGTGGATTCAGCGAAGAATCCAATTCCGAACTGCGAAATCAGGACGGCCGATACGGCAACTTCATCAGCGGCGGTTACCGGCTCGGTTCCTGGATAGCGCTCGAGGCCGACGGCCTCGTTGCTTTACAGAAAGTGGATGCCCCGTCAACGATTTCCGCGCCGACCAGCCGGACCGAACTCACCACCGCCGGGATCGGTGGCATTGTGAAATTCATCCTGCCATTGGATCGCGTCGAGATCTACGCCGGTGGCGGGCTCGGGGTCTATAACCAGCCAGATTCGCACCGAAACGGCGATCGGCGATATCGAGCGTGACGATACCGATATCGGTTATCAGGCGCTGGTTGGTCTCGACGTCTTCGTATCGCGCCGCATTTCGGTCGGGCTGGAGTATCGCAAATTCAAGCTTGACGCGAACTTTGGTCCAACCATTCCCGGGAAGCTCAATGTCGGGGGCGATTTCTTTTTTGCCACGGTACGCGGTCATTTTTGAGCCTGCTGCGTCAGTCCGCTCTGCCTGCTCCGCGAATTTCGGCGCTGCTTAAGCTATTCGCAATTTGGCCACGATTGGCAAATCCAATGGTTCAGGCCAGGTTAAAGGATCGGGTGTAAGCCACGGTTGAGAACTTGACTAACTTGATCTGAACCATCGCGCCTCAAGGTATCCAACCATAAACGGTCGAAGCAAGAGCACAGGTCGAGCACGCCCCGCCGCTTCCGGATGATCTCGCTCGATCAGGCTCATCGATCAAACCGGGGGTAGTCATACCTACGACCGGGGCGCAGTCTGAGTCGCGGACGACCTACCGCCAGACCCTTGAATCATTTCGAAAATTGCCTGCCAAAAGGGTGATTCGGTGCTGCGACCGCACCCGCGGAACGCCGCGCCTGACTTCAAATCCGCGCTACTCCAGTTTTCCCGAGTTTCCACAATCCGGTAAAAATAGCCGGAGAGAAGGCGACTTTAACGTCAAATTGTCGCGATTCGTCGGTCTTCGCGGCGACCCATGGAATCCGCCAAGATAGATTGACGCGCGGAAAAGGAATAGGGCACACTCCGCCCTGCGCCGTATCTCGAGAGCAAATGCCCGGGTCTTTAAGTTCGCAGAGGCGTATTGCTGCGGGGTTGGGAGACAATGCCCAAGAATATCCCAGGCGGCGTTAGGTTTTATCCGGAGCTTCCATCAAAACAAGCCAAGCAAGGAGAAATGATTCCATGAGAAAAAATATTATCGCCGCAATGCTGGGCACGCTGTGCGTTCTCGCATCGGGCGGTGCTTTCGCCCAGGCCAAGGTTTACTGGACCACCAGCGGCATGTTCGGTCCGTTCGACATTCGTGGCCTGATCCCCGCACTGCCGGTCGAGAAGTCGCGTCAAATCACCATCCCGGTCAGCATGTGGGTTATTGACCATCCGAAGGGTCTGGTCGTGTTCGATACCGGCAACAACGTTGCCATAACCGAGAACTGCAAAGCCTATTGGGCGCCGGGCAATTGCGATTTTCTGAAGCCCAGTCAGAAGCGTGAAGACACCATCGACATGCAATTGAAGAAACTCGGCTATTCCGCCGACAAGGTGAAAGTCGTCGTGTCCTCGCACTCGCATCTGGACCATATCGGCAACATCGAGATGTTCCCGAATGCGATTCACGTTATTCAGAAAAAGGAACTGTATCAAGCCTGGTTCCCGGAGAAATTCCAGGGCCGTACCAGCCCCGGCTCCTTCGTCATGGCCGACATCGACAACGCCCGCGAATTCAATTACCTCGAACTCGAAGGCGACTACGATCTGTTCGGTGACGGCAGTATCCTGATCCTGAGCACCCCGGGACACACCCAGGGCCATCAGTCGATGAAGGTCAAGACCGGCAGCAGCGGCACCATCATCATCTCGCAGGATGCCATCTGGATGCAGGAAAACCTGGACGGCTATCCGGCCGGTCTGAACTACAGCGTGCAGGACTACAGCAAGTCAGTCGCACGCTTGAAAATGATGCGTGACCTCGAAGGTGCGCAACTGTTCATGGCCCACGACGGTGAGCAGTTCAGTGCCAAGGGCGCGCGCTGGTACAAGTAAGCCAGTTCGGTCTCTGACCGTTTTGGAAGGCCCCCTTCGGGGGGCCTTTTTATTGCCGATACAATTTAGATGAATATACCCACCACAGCGATCACCCTGGAATCGGTATCAAAACGATTTGGCGCAAAAACAGTCGTTCACGATCTTTCGTTCTCGGTCGCCAGGGGCGAGATCGTCGGTTTTCTGGGCCCAAATGGAGCGGGCAAGACCACGACCATGCGCATGATCGCCGGATTCACCACCCCTTCGGCCGGGAAAATATCGGTCGCAGGCTGCGACATGGCCAGCCAAAACGAAGCAGCGGCGCACAAGCTCGGCTACCTGCCGGAGCATCCGCCGCTCTATGACGCGCTGGAGGTCTCGCAATACTTGCGCTTTGTCGCGCGAGTCAAGCACGTGCCGCGCGCGCATATTTCGTCAGAACTCGATCGCGTCATCAATGCCTGCCGCCTGGAGGCCGTGGTCGATCGTGAAATCTACAAGTTGTCCAAGGGCTACCGCCAGCGTGTTGGCCTGGCGCAGGCGCTGCTCGGCAAACCCGAAGTGCTGCTGCTTGATGAGCCGACCGCAGGCCTCGACCCGGGGCAGATTCAGGAAACCCGCGAACTCATCCGCGCCTTCGGGCAAACCAATGCGGTCCTGCTCAGCACTCACATCTTGTCCGAAGTCACGCTGATTTGCCGGCGCGTAGCCATCATCAATCACGGGCGCCTGCTCGCCATCGACTCCCCGGCCGGTCTGCAACGCGCCTCCGAGCAGACCAGCCGCGTAACGCTCATGGTGTCAGCGCCGGCGGACCCACTGCGCGAGGAATTGCTCGCACTCTCCGGGGTAACCGGTGTGCAAATACAGGTCGTCGCAGGTGAGCCCGGCCTTCTTAGTGTCGAGTGCCAGACCGAGGTCCGCGACGGGGTGGAGGCCGCCATTGCCCGGGCCGTAGCTGGCCGCTGGGATCTGCACCGGCTGGAGCGCCAGCAGCCCACGCTCGAGAATATTTTCCTGCGCTACATTGGCGAGAATCAGGCGAACCTGAATCCGCAACTGGGGACACAACAATGAACGGCGTACTGGCTGTTTACCAGAAAGAATTGCTGAGCTACTTCCGCTCGCCGATTGCCTACTTCGTGGTCGCGGTGTTTTTGGTCGGCACCGGTTACTTCTTCTCCTACAACATGTTTCTCAGCGGCAGCGCCTCGATGGACGAAACTTTCCGCAACATGGGGATTCTGCTGCTGACGTTGATTCCGCTGGTCTCGATGCGTCTGTTCTCAAGCGAGTACAGCGCGCGCACCATGGAACTGCTGATGACGCTTCCACTCAGGACTTGGGAAGTGGTGCTCGGCAAATACATGGGCGCCGTTACCATTTTGCTGCTGATGACCGCAGGTACTTTTATCGACCTGGTGCCGCTTTACCTGTTCGGTAACCCGCAGACCACCACCATCATCGCCGGCTACATCGGCTTCGTTCTGTTGGGCATGGCCTGTCTCGCCGTCGGGCAATTCTTCTCCGCACTAACGCAAAACCAGATTGTCGCCGCGCTCATCACGGTGCCGGTGCTGCTGAGTTTCTGGTTCATCGGGCATTTGCAGAGTTTCCAGGCATCCCCTGAACTGCGCAGCCTGTTCGGTTACCTGTCCTTCGCGCTGCATTTCGCCGACTTCGTACAAGGCTTGATCCGCAGCGAAGCGGTGTTCTTTTATCTCGTCGTCAGCGCCATCGCGCTGACGCTCAATACCAGCTATCTGCAATGGCGGCGCTGAACATGACTCATTTTTTCCGATCCGGTCTGCTGCTCATCGCCGGCGTGACGCTGCTCGCAGGTGCCACCGCCTTGCACGCGATTTTTCTCGAAGGGTTCATCTGGACGACCCTGCTCGCCCTGGTCGGCGCTGTGCTGTGCGCCTGGGGTAGTTACGCGCTACGCGCGGAACTGGCCACTCTGGTCAGACAGCGGCGCGGAGAAATCCTGCTCTACACTCTGGGCCTCCTCGGCATCATGATCGCGCTGGCTTACCTGTCGCTGCAGTTTCCCGTGCGCCTGGACATGACCGAAGAAGGCAAGTATTCCTTGTCCAAGCCGACCACTACCATGCTCTCGCGGCTGGAGAAACCGGTACACATCACCTTCTTTCATGATCCACTGATGCGCGAGACCGTCGAGCTGTATGAATTGATGGCGCAGCAGACCGACAAGCTCACCATCGAGCTGTTTGATCCCATGCTCAACCCGGCACAGGCGCGTTTGCGGGGCGTGCAGTTCGCCGGCACCTCGATCCTGGAAAGCGAAGACCGCAAGATGACAATCAACGCGTCCAGCGAAACCGAAATTGCCAATGCGATCCTGCGTGTCTCGCTGGGCGTAACCCAGAAAGTCTGCTTCCTCGACGGTCATCGCGAACCCGACCCCTTCAGCATCGAATCCCATGACCACATGGAAGGCTCGGCCGGCCACTCCCACGGCCTTGGTGTGCAATACACGATGCACGAGCAGCACGGCATGGCGAAAGCCAGGGGCGCGCTGGAAACTCTGAATTACACCGTGGAAAAAATATCCCTGTCTCGCAGCCAGTCGGGCGAATCACTGACGCAATGCGCGCTGCTGGTCGTGGCCGGGCCGAAGCTCACCTTGCTGCCGATGGAAGTCGCGGCGATTGAGAGATATCTCGCTGCGGGCGGCAATGCTTTTTTCATGCTCGATCCGTTCGTCAATACCGGCCTGGAGCCCGTGCTTCGAGGCTACGGCATCATGCTCGACAACACGATCGTGATCGACGAGGCCAGTCATTTCTGGGCCGACCCGTCGTCACCCGCGGTGACAGACTACAACTATCATCAGGTTGCGCAGGATCTGCCGTTGACCTTTTTCCCCGGTGCACGCTCGCTGTCACCGACGCCGGATCGCGTTCCCGGCACGGATGTCGTTCCGGTGGTGAACTCATCCAAGCAAAGCTATGGCGAAACGGCGGCTGCGCGTGCACGCTTTGACAAGGGAGTCGATCTCGCCGGGCCGGTCACCATCATGGCCATTGCCTTGCGCCGCCCTGCCCCGGCAGCCAATGCCGCACTCTACCGGGAAACATCCACGCCGACGGCGCGCAAGCCCACACGCCGGAATGAGTCCAGGGTTGATGTCACCGGCCGCTCGCGCATCGCGGTGATCGGCGACTCCGACTTTGCCACCAATTCTTTCTTCCACATCATGGGCAACGGCAAGTTGTTCCTCAATACGGTGAATTATCTTGCCTCGCGCGAGAATCTGATCGGCCTGGAACCGCGCGCCCGGGACCTGCCGCGCGTTAACCTGACCAATCGGCAGATGAAGGGTACCTTCTTTCTCGCAGTGATTCTGATTCCCGCGCTGCTCGCCGCCCTGGGCATTGCCGTGTGGTGGAAACAGCGGTGAATCTACCGGGCGTTCGCCCCAGGATCTTGATCGTGTGGCTGCTGCTGGCCGCGCTGGTGGCGCTCGTCATCTATGTCAACTACCGGGACCGCTCGCGCATGCCGGCCGCGGTAGCGGAAAAGAGCTATGGCGTCGAGGGCTCGCGCATGCTGATGCCCGCTCCGATCGAGGAAATTGCCGCTATTGAACTGGTAACCGCCGGCAAGATGCATCGCTTTGAACGTGACGCGGCCGGCGCCTGGTTTTATCATGCCATGCACGAGAGCGCGCATCCCGGACACCAGCACCAGACCAAGGCGCAGCAAGTCGAACGCATCCAGATGGCTTTCGCCGCACTGGGCCGTACACGCATGGAGCGCTATTTCAAGCTGGATGTGGAAAACGCCTATGGCGTAACGTCCCCGCCAATGGTGATTCTGGTTTATAGCAAGGGCAATTCGCAACCGCTCGCACAATTTGCGGTTGGCGATATCGCGCCGGATGGTCTGAGCCGCTATGTGCTGCGCGTGGGAAGCGCATCGGTGGTCACTATCCCAGATTATCAGATCACCAATCTGCTGGACCTCATTCAGGCGGTCGGCGGCAGTAAGGCGCCAGCGCGCGGGATCGAAATCGAGAACGGGCGCTGACTCCGGTATTGGGTCCGCACTGGGGCGGCCGGTAAACTTCGCCGCCCGATGAAGCACGCATCCGCTGTCAACGATGTCCACTCCCAAGCCGACTCTCACCGACGGGAAATCTCTGCGTACCGCAATTGACCGACAGGCCTCGAAGGCGTTCGCGCTGCTCCTGCTGCTCGGATCAGCCGGGCTCGCCGGCGCGCACACCGGTGGCATGACCGGTTTTGCCACGATCACGATCAACGGCAAGCTGGTGCGCTACAACCTGACATTGTCGGACGTTCCGCCTGGCCTGCTGGCCGAGCAAATGCACCTCGGCCAGTCGGGCGTCGCCCCGGATTACCAGCCGCTCATCACGGCCATCAGCGAAAAAATCCATCTGACCGGCGACGGCTTGGCCTGCGCAGCAGCCGAGGGCCGCATCGTGCCGCCGACCGCCACTTCGGTGAGTCTCACCGGTTCTGTGGATTTCATTTGCGCCGGCGAGATTCGCAACTTGACCATACGCGACGACATGTCGGAAGTATTGCCAAGCCAGCACACACTCGCCGCCATCGTATGGTCGGGAGGCAGCCAGCAGTTCGCCTTCGGCAGCGATGCACGGCAGACAAGTGTCGCGGTATCGGAGCAAGCCCATGCCTCACGCGGCGCCGGCAGCTTCTTTCCCCTGGGCATCGAACACATCCTGACCGGCTACGATCACCTGCTGTTCCTGCTGGCGCTGATGTTGCGCGGCGGGGGACTGTGGTCATTGCTGAAAATCGTCACGGCTTTCACCGTTGCACACAGCATCACGCTGGCACTCGCCGCACTGGACCTGGTCGTCCTTCCCGGCGTGCTGATCGAATCCGTGATCGCACTTTCGATCGCCTACGTCGCATTGGAAAACCTTCTGCCCCGTTATGCGGTCTCCCGCCGCTGGGCGGTGAGTTTCCTGTTCGGCCTGGTGCACGGCTTCGGCTTTTCCTCGGTGCTGCGCGAGATCGGATTGCCCAAGGAAAACTTGCTGCTCTCGCTGCTGAATTTCAACCTCGGTGTGGAAGCAGGCCAGTTGGCCGTGGTCCTGCTGGTCGTTCCCATCCTGATGCGGCTGAAGTCGAAGCCGTGGGAACCGCGCATGGTCGCGATTATCTCTGGCGGAATTCTGGCAGTGGGGCTGGTCCTGTTCGTCGACCGCGCATTCTTCGGCGGATAGCAAACGCGCTTCAGCGTTGTATCGTCAACACAGTGAATCCCTCCCCGGTCAGTTCGCGGTTGATGGCGCCTTTGAGGCTCGCATCGCGCAGCAGTTTTTCCTGCACTTCCTGTGTCGGAGTCACGTTGGTTATCGGGCGCCCCTTCCCGGGACTAGCCCGGAAAGGGGCGGCTTAACCGACACAACGCTGCCGCACCAGTGCGCACGGTCTTACCTGAGAAACTCCTTGATGGTTTTATTCAGAAAATCGTTGTCCGTCGCGTTGATCCCCAAACCGAGGGGATAGGGACCAACTTTACGTTGGGGATAAACGGAGCCTCGTACTCCGCATATTGCAAGGGCCTAAAGGAGGGGGCCTAAGCGAGCCTAAAGGGGACGCTACCAAATGGTGCTTACTTAAGCCCTGATTCCGTAACAACCACGGTGTGTAGCCTGGATGGAGCGCAGCGCAATCCGGGGAAATCGGTTCCATGGCGGTGAATCGCCCCGAGTTTCGTGGAGGCTGTTTGGTTTAAGTTAGCGCCACAGATGTGGCGTTCTTGGTGAGTTGCCGATAGTAGTTTGCCTCAGCTTCGGCCGGCGGGATATATCCGATCGGTTCCAGCAGCCTGTGGTGG
>JANLTJ010000208.1:0-11945 GCA_031362885.1 Betaproteobacteria bacterium | reverse complement strand
TCGTCTATCTTTGTCTTCGGCATCACGATGACTATGACACCGCACCCTCTCAGTCCAAGCGATTCCAGCCTGAAGAGCTGTCGCAAGCAAAGAGCCTGCTGGAAGAGTGGGTGCGGAGACGGAGCACAGCGGGATTCGAGTCAGGACCACTCAGCGAACGTGAGATCCCGAAGGTGACTACGCGTGTTCGACCAGAACTCTTTGATCGCAGGTTACCCGTGTATCGGGCGTTTCACCGTTTCGTTGTCTCAGTAGTGAGCGAAGGGAAAGTGGTCGACGACGAACTCGCAGCCTTTGTGCGCGAGACGCACGACGCGCTCTTCCTATACGGTCCAAGGATTGAGGAGTATCTGCACGAGGTGTATGCCGCGGCCATCCATCTGCGATCCATACAAAGCCGCATGACCGACCCCCACCGCCTGGCTGACGATGAGTGGGAGAAGGCTGTAGATAAGGAGACGGAGCGCCTCCTTTGGTTCAATGAACAGATGCGGAACGGGAAGCAGACGTTCTATCCGCTTCTGAAGCTGTGAGTCGCAGTGCTACATCGAATGACGGCTAACATGGCAATCAACCTGACCGGCCAACAGCGGCGCTGCGCTTGCTGTTGGCCGGCAGGTTATTGCCGGCGTTGAGGCTGTAGGATTACTGTTTTTTCGTGCGACCAGCTTGATCCACTGGCGCCTGCGAGCGCTGTGGCGAATTCGGTTTTCTGGTTATTTGATTTCTGTGTACCGCGGAAATCGCTTTTCGCTGTCTTGTGTGGATTGGTTCTCGCCTTTTCTCGCCTTCCTCACGGCCTATGCCCGTAGTGCGCCAGCTTTTCAATGTTGTGCACCAGGTAGTAGAGCTTCCACTGCGTGTCGACTTTTCGTTGCCCGCGTAGCGTGAAGCGATTCAGCCGCTTGTTGTGCTGGATATTGCCGAACACTTCCGCGGAAAAACGGTTTTATTTGTTCATGGCTCCATCTGCTCGGTCATTGGAGCCTCTTCAAGACCCGGTGCGATTCAAGGTTCTTTCGCGTGCACCAGTCATTGACCAGTCGCCCGCAGTGGACGCGCAGGGTGGGAGGGCTTACTGAATCCGCGCAATCGGCGCAACTGAAACACCGCGAACCCGGTACTGCGCTATCAATCGGGCAACGAGGCCGGATGCCTTGACGTCTTCGGCGAATTCCCGCAGATATTCCGCGCCCGCCTCGCGACCATGCAGTGTGCCGATCGATTGCTTGACCGAGGTGATCTGACCTTCCAGCACGCGCGATCCGGGAAGCGTCTCGGCGTCCGTCACCAGACGCGGCTTAAGCCCGGCAAGGGCTTCGAGTTTTTCCTGAACGAATAGCTGATAGGAGGCATCGATGCTGGCGGCGCGCCGCAATTGCGCGCGTTCGAGATGGCGGGTGAGAAATAAGTCGTACGCGCTTTTTTCCATGACGGCGACGCGCACGCCCTCGCGGTCCACGTCGGCCAGGGCGCGGATCGGCGATCCGGCTGGTACCAGATACGTGACCGGAATTTCCAGATACGCCGCGGTAAAGGCGATTTCACTGGCACGCTGTGGTTCGTTGCCGAGGAAGGCCACGTCCCACACCTCGGTCTTTCCGGCATCGGCCAGTTTGCCGGGAGAGTCGTACACCACGAACTCGCATGGCACGCCGAGCCGGCGTGCGAGTTCGCGCCCAAGGTCAGGCGCGATGCCGTGCGGTTCCTTGCCCGCCACGTAGTTGGACACCAAAAGGAAGTTCGATAAATTGATGCCGACCCGCAGCTTGCCACCGGGCGCCAATTCGGATCGTGCTGAAGACGAGGCCGCGTTCATTGGTTCTCCTTCGCCAGTTCGGCAACCAGCGGTGCTTTTTTGTCGAGCAGGCGCAGGATCTCATCGCGGCCAGCATCCGGCACTTCGAACAGCACACGATAAATGCCCGCCTCATGATACGGAATCAGCTTCTCGCGCTCAGGCGGTGCGGCGAACACGGTGATCGGCAACGTGGCGGGATCTCGTCCCGCCGCCTTTGCCGCGGCATGCAGACGAGCCACGGCGCTTTTCGGCTCCCAGTTGTTGCGCGGACGCGGGAACCAGCCGTTGCCGAATTCGACGACACGCTTGATGGTGTGGTCGGACTCGCCACCAATAAGGATTGGCGGATGCGGGCGTTGTTTCGGTTTCGGGTACATCCAGACCGGATCGAAGTTGACATACTCGCCGTGGAATTGCGCTTCTTCCTGCGTCCACAGCGCCTTCATGGCGAGAACGCGCTCGCGCAGCAGCTTGAAGCGCGTTTCGTAACGCGCGCCGTGGTTCTCCATTTCGTCCACGTTCCAGCCGCCAATCGGTTCGCGATTTCCCGGGTCTTGGCGGCCAGCTCTTCCGGCTCACAGATTCAATTGGTCAGCCCGATACGCAGCGCTTCTTCGGCGCTCACGCGATCAGACAGGAAATACAGTTCGCGCGCTTTGGCGGTGCCGACCAACTGCGATATGAAAAACGTGCCGCCGTAATCACCTGAAAATCCGACCCGACCGAAAGCGGTCGTCATGATGGCGTCCGACGCCATGATGCGGAGATCGCAAGACAGCGCAAGTGACAGCCCTGCACCTGCGGCGGCGCCGGGTAGCGCAGCGATGGTGGGCTTGGGAATACTGTAGAGTTTTCCCGCAGTGGCGCGCTGATTGACCCGCTGTCGATGAATCGCCCCATCAATCGTATTTTGACCGACCGTGCCATCGCCGCGCGCTACCATGCTCTTGACGTCGCCGCCCGCGCAAAACCCTTTTCCAGCCCCCGTGAGCACTATGCAGCGGACCTCCGGATCGAGCTCGGCTTTGCCCAATTGCCCGGCAAGCGCCGCCACCATTGCGCTGGACATTGCGTTGCGAGCTTTCGGTCGGTTCATGGTTAGTGTGAGTACGCCTTGATCGATATCCGCCAGTAGATCATCGGTACCGGTTGCGACTGTAGCCATCGTTTCTCCCCAAATATGGGGTCGCCTCAGAAAACGGAAAATAAAGCACGCTAAGGCGTAGCCGACCCTGCCAGGCTTGCTTCGCCCTGTAGCGACGTTATCAGCGGGCAGGAAACATTCCCTTGCCGCGAGTGGCAGGCGCACACTAGTTCAGACAGCACGGTTTCCATGCGCGCCAAGTCGGCCATCTTCTCGCGCACGTCCTTAAGCTTGTGCTCGGCCAGGCTACTGGCTTCCTCGCAGTGGGTGCCATCGTCGAGCCGCAACAGCTCGGCAATTTCGTCCAGGCTGAAACCCAGCCGCTGAGCCGACTTCACGAATTTCACCCGAACTACATCCGCGCCGCCATAGCGGCGAATGCTGCCGTAAGGCTTGTCCGGTTCCGGCAGCAAGCCCTTGCGTTGATAGAAGCGGATCGTCTCCACGTTGACCCCGGCCGCCTTGGCAAAAACGCCAATGGTCAGGTTCCCCAGATTATTTTCCATATCGCTTGACTCCGTACATAAGTACGGAAGTAAGGTTACGCTATCCAATCCAAATTCAAAAGGCCCAACGTATGTCTGCACCACAAAACGGGCGCGGTGCGCTCTTCGCCGGCGGGCTGGCCGCCATCCTTGCATCGACCTGCTGCCTTGGGCCGTTGGTTCTGGTCGCCCTGGGCTTTTCCGGTGCTTGGATCGGCAACTTGACGGCGCTGGAACCCTATCGCCCGTTGTTCATCGGTGCGGCGTTGGTGGCGTTGTTTTTCGCCTGGCGGCGCATCTTCCGGCCTGCGCAAGCCTGCCAGCCGGGAGAGGTCTGCGCGATTCCGCAGGTGCGCGCCACCTACAAGCTGATTTTCTGGATCGTGGCCATGCTGGTCTTGGTCGCGCTTGGATTTCCCTATGTCGTTCCTTTTTTCTACTAACCAGGAGTTCACCATGAACAAGCTATTTGCCTCCCTCGTACTCGCCGCCGTCGTCGCCCCGGTGTGGGCCGCCACCCAGACCGTCACGCTAGCGGTTCCCGGCATGACGTGCGCCGCCTGCCCGATCACGGTCAAGAAAGCGCTCTCCAAGGTCGAAGGCGTGAGCAAGGTCGATGTGGGCTTCGAGAAGCGCGAGGCCGTCGTCACTTTCGACAATGCCAAGACCAGCGTGCCGAAGCTCACCAAGGCCACCGAAGACGCCGGCTATCCGTCCAGCGTCAAACAGTGAGCCACTAAGCCAACGTCAACAACGGGAGCCACGTCATTGGACTGATGACACGGATTGCCGATAAAACCGGCGCACTCGGCAGCGTCGTTTCCGCGATGGGCTGCGCTGCATGCTTCCCGGCACTCGCCGGCTTTGGCGCGGCCGTTGGGCTGGGCTTCCTGAGCCAGTACGAGGGCTTGTTCATCAGTCGCCTGCTGCCGCTGTTTGCAGCGCTGGCCTTCCTGGCGAACGCATTGGGTTGGCTCAGTCATCGGCAATGGCTGCGCAGCCTGCTAGGCATGATCGGGCCGGCCATCGTATTCGCGGCCACGGTCTGGTTGCTTGGCAACTGGTGGACGGCGAACCTGATGTACGTCGGCCTGGCCTTGATGGTCGGGGTGTCGATCTGGGATCTCGTGTCGCCGGCGCATCGCCGTTGCGACACGGACGGCTGCGAATTCCCCGCGAAACAAGGCTGACGGCGTGAGCCGGCGGCCAACACAGAAAAGGAACAATGGCATGACCACCCTCAAAATCACCGGCATGACCTGCGACTCCTGCGCAGTGCACGTCAAGGACGCCTTGGAGAAGGTGCCCGGCGTGCAATCGGCGGATGTCTCCTATGCCAAGGGCAGCGCCCAGCTCGCCGTCGAGGCCGGCACGTCGCCCGATGCGCTGACTGCCGCCGTGGCCGGACTGGGTTATCGGGCCACGCTCGCCGATGCGCCCGTGGCTCCGGTAGGCGGCGGATTGCTCGGCAAGATGCGCGAATGGCTGGGCAGTGACAACAAGGCTGGTGGGGACGGTGACAAACTCCACATCGCTGTGATCGGCAGCGGCGGGGCCGCGATGGCGGCAGCATTGAAAGCCGTCGAGCAAGGTGCGCACGTCACCCTGATCGAGCGCGGCACTATCGGCGGCACCTGCGTCAACGTCGGCTGCGTGCCGTCCAAGATCATGATCCGTGCCGCCCATATCGCCCACCTGCGCCGGGAAAGCCCGTTCGATGGCGGCATCGCCGCTACCACGCCGACCATCCAGCGCACGGCGCTGCTGGCCCAGCAGCAGGCCCGCGTCGATGAACTGCGCCACGCCAAATACGAAGGCATCTTGGACGGCAACCCAGCCATTACCGTGCTGCGCGGCGCAGCCCGCTTCAAGGACGGCCACAGCCTGGTCGTGCAACTCAACGACGGCGGCGAGCGCGTGGTGGCATTCGACCGCTGCCTGGTCGCCACCGGCGCAAGTCCGGCCGTGCCGCCGATTCCCAGCCTGAAAGACACGCCCTACTGGACTTCCACCGAAGCACTGGTCAGCGAGACGATTCCTGCGCGCCTGGCCGTGATCGGCTCATCGGTGGTGGCGCTGGAACTGGCGCAAGCCTTCTCCCGACTCGGAGCGAAAGTGACGATCCTGGCGCGCAGCACGCTGTTCTTCCGCGAAGACCCGGCCATCGGCGAAGCCGTCACAGCCGCGTTCCGGGCAGAGGGCATCGAGGTGCTGGAACACACGCAGGCCAGCCAGGTCGCCCATGCGGACGGCGAATTCGTGCTCACCACTGCGCACGGCGAACTGCGCGCCGACAAACTGCTGGTCGCCACCGGCCGCGCGCCCAACACACGCAGCCTGGCGCTGGATGCGGCGGGCGTCACGCTCAACCCGCAAGGCGCTATCGTCATCGACTCCGGCATGCGTACCAGCGTGGAACACATCTACGCCGCCGGCGACTGCACCGACCAGCCGCAGTTCGTCTACGTGGCGGCAGCGGCCGGCACCCGTGCCGCGATCAACATGACCGGCGGTGACGCGGCCCTGAACCTGACCGCGATGCCGGCCGTGGTGTTCACCGACCCGCAAGTGGCCACCGTGGGCTACAGCGAGGCGGAAGCGCACCACGATGGCATCGAGACCGATAGCCGCACGCTGACGCTCGACAACGTGCCGCGTGCGCTCGCCAACTTCGACACACGCGGCTTCATCAAGCTGGTGGTTGAAGAAGGCAGCGGACGGCTGATCGGCGTGCAGGCGGTCGCGCCGGAAGCAGGCGAACTGATCCAGACGGCCGCGCTGGCGATTCGCAACCGCATGACGGTGCAGGAACTGGCCGACCAGTTGTTCCCCTACCTGACGATGGTCGAAGGGTTGAAGCTCGCAGCGCAGACATTCAACAAGGATGTGAAGCAGCTTTCCTGCTGCGCCGGGTGAGGACAAGGAGGTGTGCCATGAGTGCCTACACGGTATCGCAACTGGCCCATGACGCCGGGGTGAGCGTGCATGTCGTGCGCGACTACTTGGTGCGCGGCTTGTTGCGGCCGGTCGCCTGCACCACGGGCGGCTACGGCTTGTTCGACGATGCTGTCTTGCAGCGTCTGTGCTTCGTGCGCGTGGCCTTCGAGGCGGGTATCGGCCTCGATGCCCTGGCGCGGCTGTGCCGGGCGCTCGACGCGGCGGACGCTGCTGGAAACGCAGCTTGCCACCGTCAACCGCATGGCGGCGGCCAACGACCTGCCGGATGCCATCATCACCGAATCCGGCTTGAAGATCACGCCGCTCGATGCGGCGGTGCCGGACAACGCGCAGTCGCTGGTCGACCAGACCGCAATGACCCTGCCACACGTCAAGATCACCGAACTGCTGCTCGAAGTCGATGAGTGGACGGGCTTCACGCGCCACTTCACGCACCTGAAATCGGGCGACTTGGCCAAGGACAAGAACCTGTTGCTGACCACCATCCTGGCCGACGCGATCAACCTGGGCCTGACAAAGATGGCCGAGTCCTGCCCTGGCACAACCTACGCCAAGCTCGCCTGGCTGCAAGCCTGGCATACCCGCGACGAAACTTATTCGACAGCGCTGGCCGAACTGGTCAATGCCCAATTCCGGCATCCTTTCGCCGAGCACTGGGGCGACGGCACCACGTCATCGTCGGACGGCCAGAACTTCCGAACCGGCAGCAAGGCAGAGAGCACGGGGCACATCAACCCGAAATATGGCAGCAGCCCAGGACGGACTTTTTACACCCACATCTCCGACCAGTACGCGCCGTTCCACACCAAGGTCGTCAATGTCGGCGTGCGCGACTCGACCTATGTACTCGACGGCCTGCTGTACCACGAGTCCGATTTGCGCATCGAGGAACACTACACCGACACGGCGGGCTTCACCGATCACGTCTTTGCCCTGATGCACCTGCTGGGCTTCCGCTTCGCGCCGCGCATCCACGACCTGGGCGACACCAAGCTCTACATCCCCAAGGGCGAAACCGTCTATGACGCGCTCAAGCCGATGATTAGCAGCGACAAGCTGAATATCAAGGCTATTCGTACCCACTGGGACGAAATTCTGCGGCTGGCCACTTCGATCAAGCAGGGCACGGTGACGGCCTCGCTGATGCTGCGCAAGCTCGGCAGCTATCCGCGCCAGAACGGCCTGGCCGTCGCCCTGCGCGAGCTGGGGCGCATCGAGCGGACGCTGTTCATCCTGGACTGGCTGCAAAGCGTCGAGCTGCACCGTCGCGTCCACGCCGGGCTAAACAAGGGTGAAGCCCGCAACGCGCTGGCCCGCGCCGTGTTCTTCAACCGGCTGGGTGAAATCCGCGACCGCAGCTTTGAGCAGCAGCGCTACCGGGCCAGCGGCCTCAACCTGGTGACTGCCGCCGTCGTGTTGTGGAACACGGTCTATCTGGAGCGGGCGGCGCATGCGCTGCGCGGCAACGGGCATGCCGTCGATGACGCGCTGTTGCAATACCTGTCGCCGCTGGGGTGGGAGCACATCAACCTGACCGGCGATTACCTGTGGCGTAGCAGCGCCAAGATCGGCGCGGGAAAGTTCAGGCCGCTCCGGCCGCTGCAATCGGCTTAACGTGCTTTATTTTCCGTTTTCTGAGACGACCCCAATATGGTTGTTGTGAGTCTTGGAATCGCGCAAATCGCGAAGCCCAGCGCGGATGCGTCATACGAAAGCGGGCTCGCATGCGCCTAGTCTTTCATTTTTGCCCGGTTCCCGTAAACGGCAACCGGCAAGCCCGCCGCCGAGCGAGTTCCTGCTGTAGCAACGAGGCTTGGTGTGTTACGTCAACGAATTGTTCGGCCCCGCATCGGCCGAGTTACTCGACTTGCGCAGGCGCTGGCTGGGAATCAGAAGGCAGAAGACAGAAAACCCTACGCGCTGGTTTCGATCGACTCCGAATGGCCGTCTTCTGCCGCCGCGATTGACGCCTTGCCGGGCCGCAGATACAGTTCTTGCCAGTGAAAAATTGGGTTTGAATTTCCTATAACTTGCGAGCATGCCATGACAATCAAGGCTCTTACTTTCGACACTGGCGGCACCATCCTCGACTGGCACCGCGGCATCAGCGGCGCATTCGCCGCCGCCGGCGCGGCCCGCGGCCTGAAGGCCGACTGGGCGGCGGTCACCAACGAATACCGCCGCCGCTCGCTCAAGGGCATCGTCAATGCCGAGCGCCCCTCCTACAACTTCGACGACGTGCACCGCGCCAAGCTCGATGAGGTGATTGCCGAGTTCAAGCTCGACGCGCTCACCGCCGCCGACCGCGACGCGATCTGGCGCACCTGGCACGCGCTCGATGCCTGGCCCGGCTTCGCCGTCGCAGCGGCGCGGCTGCGCAAGCGCTATGTGGTCGCTTCCTTCACATTGCTAACTACCGCCCTGGTGGTGAATGTGTCGAAGAAGAACGGCATCGACTGGGATGCGATCATTTCCTGCGAAATGATCGGCGTCTACAAGATCCGGCCCGAGGCCTACCGCACGGCCGCGAAATGGCTGCAGCTTGATCCGGCGGAAATCCTGATGGTCGCCTGCCACAATTTCGATCTGGACGCGGCGCGCGCCTGCGGCTATCAGACCGCGTTCGTGCGCCGGCCCGACGAATGGGGCCCCGGCGGTCCGCCCGATCCGAATCCGAACCCCGCCTGCACGATCGTCGTGGACGATTTCGCGCAACTCGCGGACAAGCTTGGTGCCTAGCCTAAACAGCAGACTCGCATAACGGCATGCGATTTTGGCGGCCGCAGCGCGGTCGCCACCGGCAGCAACGGCGGGATTGACCTGGGCATGGCGCGCGGGCTGGCCGCTGCGGGTGCAAGGCGATGGTGGCGGGTCGCAACGCGCAGGCCTGTCTTCAACTGAACTTGACCGATACTCACCCCGTGGCCTTGACCTTCTCGAAGTCGCCCGCCTCATGCCTTTCCGGCAGCTGGCTCGCGAGATCGCCCCAGGTGCGGTTGACCATGCAGCCGCGTTGGACGGCCGGGCGCCTGGCGATGGCGTCGCTCCAGCGCAGGACATTCCGGTATTCGTGCACGCTCAGGAATTCGCCGGCCTCGTAGAGCAGGCCCTTCACCAGCGCGCCGTACCACGGCCAGATGGCCATGTCGGCGATGGTGTAGTCGGCACCAGCGACGTATTCGTTCGCCGCGAGCTGCCGGTCGAGCACGTCGAGCTGGCGCTTGACCTCCATCGCAAAGCGGTCGATGGCGTATTCGATTTTCATCGGCGCGTACGCGTAGAAGTGACCGAACCCGCCCCCGAGATAGGGCGCAGCACCCATTTGCCAGAACAGCCATGACAAACACTCCGCGCGTCTGCTCGCTTGTTTCGGCAGGAAGGCGCCGCTGAACTTTTCCGCGAGATACAGCAATATGGCTCCGGATTCGAAAACGCGAATCGGTGGGGACGCGCCACGGTCGAGCAGCGCGGGAATCTTGGAGTTCGGATTGACGGCGACGAAGTCAGCGCCGAACTGTTCGCCGTCGCTGATCCTGATGAGCCAGGCATCATATTCGGCACCCGCGTGTCCCATGGCCAGCAGCTCTTCGAGCATCACCGTGACTTTCACGCCATTTGGGGTCGCGCGCGAGTAGAGCTGCAACGGATGGCGACCGACGGGCAAGTCCCTGTCGTGTGTCGCGCCCGCGACCGGGCGGTTGATGTTGGAAAATTTTCCGCCGTTTTCCTTGTCCCAGATCCAGACTCTGGGTGGCGTGTAGGTTGTTGCGTCGGTCATGTTTCTGCTGCTCCGCGTTAATGGAATACGCCGTTCGTTGTTGTCTTCCAAACCTGAAGGCGCTGGCGTCAGCGTGCCAACCGGCTCCACCGGGCCATACTTGCCATGGCAGGAAGAAGCGCTCGTGCCCGGCCGGGCCTGGTCATGAACCGGTACTGACGCGAAACGCGTCGAAGTGCCGCTGCATGGAAGGTTTCCTCGCAGACATTTCGGCTTCGATTGCGCGTGTGGTTTCTTCGAGATGGCGAAAGATGGCGCCCAGCATCGGGATGGCGAGCATTTTCCAGTATTGCAATCCCGGACAGTAGGGTCCATCCGGACTGCACGCGATAAAAGCGAAGGCCTGTGAATTGCGGCTGGCGAAGCTCACGTCTTCCGTTGGAACCCGCTTCAGCGCTTCTTTCTGCAGGGCCTGCAACTGTTCCTGGGTTTCGCGCACTTCGTAGTCGAAACGGTCCGTGAACGTGTAGTAGAACAACACCGTTTCGCCCAGATACCATTCCATCAGGCGGCGCTGCTTGATGCCGCCCTCGGTCTGGAAGTGGTCGGCAATCACCGACGCTTGTTCCCCGTCGAATTCGTTGGCGGTGTATTCGGTCCAGGTCTGCCTGAGCCAGGTATCCTGCACCAGCCGTTCGGCCAGTATCTTGTTGGCGGCTTCCACCAGCTCGGCCTTGGCCGCTGTCCATTCCGGACGGGTTTCCCACCATTTCGGTCCAAGGTTTTCCTCCCGACCCCACTTCACCAGCGTCTTGTGCGCGGCCCGCACCGCCTGTTGCTTGACCATCAGTTCGGCGCCTTTGAGAATCAATACGGTGTCGTGACTGTTGACCACGCGCGCGACCGCTTCGCTGGCGTAACGCTTTGTCTCCTCGGCGTCGGATTCGGCAGATACCGGATCGCAAACTGCGATGGCGGCGAACAGGGCAAGACCTACAGCTACGGCGCGAATCAGCATGGCCAGATAATTCCTTCAGTGTGTCAGCGGGACAAAGCCGCCAAGTTAACGTACCTGGCGCGAGCGGTAGCGTGCCAGTTCTTCGGTAAGCCATGTCGCACTGGCGACCTCGGAAAGCCCGCCGCATCGCACCGTGTAGGCATTATGGCTGCGTGAGCTTTCGCTTGCGGCGCGCTCGATAAAATGCTCCGCCGACCGCACCATGTTCTTCTCCAGAAGATATTCGTATTTTTTGCGCAGATGATCCCGGGCCTTTCGTGAATCAAACCACTTTCCGTTGCGCTGGAATTCGCAGCCGGAGTTCGCGAGAAAATCGAGCAGATGTTCGATTTCGGCACCTCCGGCAATGCCGGGAGACGCCATGGCCGCCGGTGCCACCACACTGACAAATGCAAGCAGCAGCAAGGAAACCAAAAGCCGCGGGAAGGACTCGCCACTTGTGAACTGCCGTCTTTCAAAACCTGAAGACGGGGCGAAACCGGTTGAAGTGGCAACGGCACCGCGCGGGTGCCGTGTCATATCGCGGTTCAGCACGACACGCGCATCAAGTATCGTATTTGAAAGACAGCAGCACCCGCGTGCGGTATGCGACAACCTTGCCGCCATCGACCTTCATGTCCATTTTGACGACTTCAGCGATGCGCAGATCGCGCAAAGATTTTGATGCGACCTCGACCGCCTTGACGGCGGCGTCTTCCCAGGACTTGGTACTGGTGCCAATGACTTCGATAACTTTGTAGATGCCTTCTCCGGCGCTCTTCTTTGCCATGACGGATCTCCTCGTGGTGGGTTGGGACGGCTGCTGCAATAACACGGTTGTG
>JANLTJ010000198.1:0-3888 GCA_031362885.1 Betaproteobacteria bacterium | reverse complement strand
CGCGTTCCCGGCTTTCCAGTGCAATCAGAAACTCTCCGCAGTTGGTTTGAATCGCCCGCAGCTCGTCGAGCTCGGCATCGAAACCATCGTTGATAACGCCGCCGTCGCGCACAAGCGTGGCAGGTTCAGGCAGGATCGCGCGCTTAAGCAACATGGCCAGTTCCGGCATGGGAGCCAGATCATGCGACAGCACCGCCAGCCGCGGGCTGGAATATTCCGCAATCAGCGCATGCATTGCGGGCAGCAAAGCGAGCGTTTCGCGCAACGCTGAAAGGTCGCGCGGGCGGGCTGTGCAAAGCGCAATGCGCGCGGCAATGCGCTCGACATCACTGACTTTGCCCAATGATTGCCGCAGGCCCAGGCAGGGCTCCATGGCGCTGTCGCCGCGCAGTCGGGCCACGGCATCCAGACGCGCCGTCACGATCGCGCGGTCGCGCAACGGGTGATGCAGCGCATGGCGCAGCCAGCGTGAGCCCATCGTCGTCGCGCAGGTATCGAGCACGGACAACAAGGTGGGCCCGGGGTCGCCGCGCAGCGTCGTGGATATCTCCAGATTGCGCCGCGTGGCGGCATCCATGCGCACGTACTCGGAATCCTGTTCCACAATGAGCGTGCGCACATGGGCGATGGCGGCAGCCTGTGTCGAGCGAGCGTACTCCAGCAAAGCGCCCGCCGCGCCAAGGCCGGGGCCGAGTTCGCCGGCGCCGAAACCGGACAAGTCGCGCGTGCCGAAGTGGCGCAGCAGCGTGCGTTGCGCCGACTCGCGGTCGAACTGCCAGGCATTGATGCGCTTGATGACGGCGCCGGAAGTTTCCAGTCCCGCATCGTTGCCGTCGTCGGCCAGCAAAATTTCTGCGGGCTGCAGCCGCTGCAATTCCGAGGCGAGATTCTCGATCCGCGTCTCCAGCACCACGAAGCGGCCGCTTGCCAGGGATAGCCAGGCGACGCCCAGCTCGTTGCCGTGAAGGTTGATGGCCAGCAGCAGGTTTTCGCGCCGGTCATCGAGCAGGGCCGCATCCGTTAGCGTGCCCGGCGTGACGATGCGCACCACTTTGCGTTCGACCGGACCTTTCGATGTGGCGGGGTCGCCGATCTGTTCGCAGATCGCCACAGACTCACCCAGCTTCACCAGCTTGGCCAAATACTGCTCGGCGGCGTGGAAGGGCACTCCAGCCATCTTGATCGGCTCGCCGGCGGAGGCACCGCGCTGCGTGAGCGTGATGTCCATCAACTTTGCCGCACGCACGGCATCGTCGAAGAACAACTCGTAGAAGTCGCCCATGCGGTAGAACAGCAGTTTGTCCGGATGCTCTGCCTTGATGCGCAGGTACTGCTGCATCATCGGTGTATGTTGAGCAATGTCAGCCATCGAAAAAGCCTGTTTTCCCTCTGATTTCATAGTACATCAGCGTTTATCGAAGTCCGACAATGTTCCCTGAAATCCGGCATAAATGCGAAACGTCCTGCGAAACGTTTCAACCCTCACCGCCCTGGCCTGCGAGCGCCTGAAGCGCGGCTCCCTCGGCGACCCCACCCATCCCGGCCTGCGGATCATGGCGCGCCCCTCCGGCGCCAAGGTGTGGATCTACCGTTTCCGTGACCCTGCAGGGAAGATGGCCCAACTGCTGATCGGGTCATTCCCCGCATTATCCCTCGCCGACGCCCGCAGCGAGTGGCGAAATCACCGCGCCACCCGGGACAAGCACGGCGATCCGCGCGACGAAGTACGGCGGCGACAAGAGGCTGCCAAGGCAGCGGCAATGCGCGGCAAGGGCTACACGCTGACCCGTGCCGCGGAGAGCTATCGGAAGGAGCAACCTCGCCAAGCTCGCGCGGGGCGACGAGCAGTGGCGCATTCTGGAACGCGAAATCCTGCCCGAAATCGGCAGTGTGCTGCTGGCCGACCTGAAGCCCTCGCAAGTCATGGCGGCGCTCGTCCCTATGCGCAAGAGGGCGCCGCGCGTGGCAGCCATGGGCATCTCCGCGCTGCGCGGCGTGATCAGGCACGCACGCAGCATGAATCGGCTGGACCTGGATGTTGCCGACCCGACCGCGGGCATACCCACCATCCCGCAGGGCAAACGCAGCCGGGCGCTGAGCGACCCCGAGATCGGCCGCTTGCTGCGCTGGCTGGACTCCGGCGCGGTGTCCCGCACGATTGTCGATGTGCTGCGGCTCACGCTCTACACTGGCGCCCGCAGCGGCGAAGTCTGCAGCATGCGCTCGCGCGACGTGGACATCGATGCGAAAACCTGGACCCATACCCAAGGAAAAACCGGCGACGTGAGCGTGACGCCCTTGTCCGCGCCCGCCGTCGAGATCCTGCGCAACCGGCTTGGCGAGGAGTACGTCTTTCCGGTGCGTGGCAACCCGGTCAATCAGAAGGCGTTGAGCGTGGCGCTATTCGCTTCCCGGCAGGCCGGTGACGCCTGCCCCATAGACCACTGGACCTCGCACGATCTGCGCCGCACTACCCGCACCGGCCTGGCACGCCTGGGCTGCCCGTTCGAGATCGGCGAATCCATCCTGGGCCACCGGCTGCCGGGTGTGGCCGGCGTGTATAACGTCTATGCCTACGCTGATGAGATGCGCAAGTGGCTGGACCGGTGGGCGGAGCATGTGGCGGGAATTGTCGCGCCGCGAGCCAAAACCGGGCGTGCAAAACGCTAGCTGGCTTGGTTCTCTAGTTTGACCGGCACGCCGACCGTACGCTGGTGAGCGATAGGGCACACCTTCTATCAATCACATTGTTCTGTATAATGAGCGATGGAAGGAGCCCCAATCGCTCATGAAATGGAACTGGCAACAACCCGACTGGCCTGAGTTTTCCTGGAAACAGGCGCGACTCCTCAAGGCCGAGGCGCTGTTTCTGGTCGAAGCGGGCGAGTATGCCGGTACGGCAAAGCATCTCGGGGCGGAAGACCGGGAGCAGCTCACAGTCGAGGCGATGAGTACCGAAGCGGTGACGACCTCGGAAATCGAGGGGGAAATACTCGATCGCGCGAGCGTCCAATCCTCAATCCGCCGGCAACTCGGCCTGGTGACTGACCACCGTAAGGTCGGCGCCGCGGAACAGGGTGTGTCGGAGATGATGGTCGATCTCCACCACACCTGCGCTACACCTCTTTCGCACGACATGCTGTTCCGGTTGCATCGGATGCTGACGACGGGTCGTCGCGACCTCAAGAACGTCGGCAGCTATCGGACCCATGTCGAGCCGATGCAAGTGGTATCCGGCGCCATCCACGACCCCAAGGTTCATTTCGAGGCGCCGCCATCGGCATCAGTACCGGCTGAAATGTCCCGGTTCATCGACTGGTTCAATCGCTCGGCGCCGGGGAATGCCGAGCCCTTGCCCGCTTTGACGCGGGCAGGCATCGCGCATCTGTATTTCATCTGCATCCATCCGTTCGAGGACGGCAACGGCCGTATCGGCCGGGCCATAACGGAAAAAGTCCTCGCGCAAAGTCTCGGACACCCGACCCTGACTGCATTGGCCGCGACCATACTGGCGAAGCGAAATGCCTATTACGCTGCGCTGGAGGCGAACAACAAACGTCAAGAGATCACGCCTTGGCTCACCTGGTTCGCCGCGACCGCCATCGAGGCGCAACGGCGGTCGATCGCGATGGTGGATTTCCTGATCGACAAGACCCGCTTGCTCGACCGCTTGCGCGATCAACTCAATGAACGCCAGAAAAAAGCACTCCTGCGCATGCTGCGCGAAGGCCCGCAAGGCTTTGAAGGGGCTTTAAGCGCCGGCAAATACGCCAGCATCACCGGCGCGTCGCCGGCCACGGCCACGCGGGATCTTGCCGATCTGGTTGCCAAGCAGGCACTGGTGCGTTCAGGCGAACAGCGTCACACGCGGTATGAGATAGCGATACC
>JANLTJ010000189.1:0-2215 GCA_031362885.1 Betaproteobacteria bacterium | reverse complement strand
TTTCGTCCAGGAGGCCCTATGAAATTCTTCGAAGGTTTTTTGCACTTCAATATTCGTTGCTCGGAAAGCGACCTGCCTGCCATCGAAAAATTTTACGGCGACGTGCTGAGCCTGAAAAAAGGCTTCCGCCCCGACTTCATGTTCAATGGCATCTGGCTCTACGACGGCGACAATCCCATCCTGCACGTGGGCGCGCGCTTTGCCAAAGGCGCACAGGACAAAGACAATCACAACGGCAGTCTCGATCACATCGCGTGGAAGGCCACCGGCGCGGTGGATTTCCGCAAGCGTTTGAAGGCGCTCAATATCGAATTCGAAGAGCAGAACATCAAGGACGCGGGCTATCAGGTATTTTTATACGACCCGGTGGGCACCAAGCTCGAGTTCAATTTCGTGAATGAGCATGTGCCGGACGCGGTGCCATTGGGGACTACGGCTGAGGCGAACATTCGCTGACGTCAAAAGCTTCACCGCAGAGGCGCAGAGGAAACGCAGAGAAAAACTTAGAACTTCTTTGCGGCCGTTCTCTGCGTCTTTGCGCCTCTGCGGTTGCAGTTCGTCTGTGAATCTAAGTGATTGTTTTTAAACAATTTTCTTTAAGGCATTCCATCGCCGCTGCCACGCCACCCGGCTGATGCGGCACCTTCGCCAGCGCCAGCCCCATTTCCACGCCGGCGAGCGTGCCCATCAGCGTGAGATCGTTGAAGTCGCCAAGGTGTCCGATGCGGAATACCTTGTCGGCGATTTTGCCGAGTCCGCTGCCGAGCGACATATTGAAGTTGTCGAGCACGACTTTCCGGAACGCGACTTCGCTGTAACCGGTGGGCATCAGTACGGCGGTAAGCGCGCTGGAATATTCGGTTTCGTTCTTGCACAGGATTTCCAGCCCCCACGCATGCACCGCGCGGCGCGTGGCTTCGGCGTGGCGGTCATGGCGCTTGAACACATTATCGAGACCTTCTTCTTCCAACATAGCGACAGCTTCACGCAGGCCGTAAAGCAGATTGGTCGCGGGCGTATACGGGAAAAAACCGTTCTTGTTGGGGCCGAGCATTTCATCCCATGACCAGTAGGAGCGCGGCAGCTTCGCCGTCTTTGATACGGCCAGTGCTTTTTCGCTGACGGCGTTGAACGACAGGCCCGGTGGCAGCATCAGCCCCTTCTGCGAGCCGGCGACGGTGACATCCACGCCCCACTCGTCGTGACGGTAGTCGATGGAGCCGAGGCCGGATATGGTATCCACCATCAGCAGCGCGGCATGCTTCGCGCGGTCTATGGCTTTGCGCACTTCGGCAACTTTCGAGGTGACAGCGGTAGACGTTTCGTTGTGCACCACACACACGGCTTTGATGGTGTGCGTTTTGTCTTCCGCCAGACGCGCTTCGATGGTTGCGGAGTCCGCGCCGTGACGCCAATCGCCCGTAATGAATTCCGGTTGCAGGCCCATGCGTTTGGCCAGGTTTTGCCACAACGAAGCGAACTGGCCGGTTTCATACATCAATACCTTGTCGCCCGGCGACAGCGTGTTGACCAGCGCGGCTTCCCACGCGCCGGTGCCCGACGCCGGATAGATCACCACCGCCCCCTTGGTTTTGAATATCCGCTGCATACCCGCCAGCACGTCGCGGCCTAGCTGCTGAAACTCCGGCCCGCGATGGTCGATGGTTGGCCGGTCTATCGCGCGCAACACGCGGTCCGGCACATTGGTGGGACCGGGAATTTGCAGGAAATGACGGCCAGCCTGGTAGGTCATAGCGGATGCTCCGAAAATGGTGCGGTATTATAGGCGAGAAGCCCAACTGCTTTTGGCCACAGATTTACACAGATGAACGCGGATTTACCCCTCTCTGTCGTTCCCGCGCAGGCGGGAACCCATAACACAGTGCCACTTGAGACACTGTATGGATTCCCGCCTGCGCGGGAATGACACTGATTCGGTTTGTCCGTGTAAATCTGTGGCAAAAAAGGTTTTGATATGACTGCCACAACCAA
The DNA here is from genome assembly GCA_031362885.1 of Betaproteobacteria bacterium. Classification (GTDB taxonomy): domain Bacteria; phylum Pseudomonadota; class Gammaproteobacteria; order Burkholderiales; family JACQAP01; genus JACQAP01. The sequence continues at coordinate 223 of JANLTJ010000189.1, read as the reverse complement.
CACCGCCCTAGCCACCCGCCTCAAAAAAGAAATCCGCGGCGACGTGCGGTTCGACGCCGCCACGCGCGGGCGCTATTCGACGGATGCATCGATCTACCAGATTGAACCGGTCGGCGTGGTCATTCCGCAGACTGAGGAAGACGCGACGATTGCCATGCAGATTGCGCTCGATGCCGACGTCGCGGTACTGCCGCGCGGCGGCGGCACCTCGCAGTGCGGGCAG
>JANLTJ010000182.1:0-31017 GCA_031362885.1 Betaproteobacteria bacterium | reverse complement strand
AAAGGGAGGGATATTCGCCACGGTGTTCCTGCACCATCCGAACCGCGCGTTCACGTACTTCCGGGGAAAAACGTTTTGATTTGCTCATGGCTCCATCTTCTCAGATTAAGGAGCCTCCTCAAATCCCGGGGCGATTCACGGCAGTCTCCTGCCAGATGACCGTTTACACAAACTTTAGGACACCCCCGCGTCGTTTCCTCCGCGTAGCGGCTTCGTCCAACCCTTTGTCCCGCCTCACCTCGAACGTAGACGTCTCAATGCCATGAAAACGGTTCGAGCAACGATCCTCAAGCGCTATACGCACTTGCCTGCGCTCCTCTCGGTCCTGCAGGAACGACAACTCACCGTGCTTAGCCCCTCCACCTGGGAAGACAAGAACGACCGTGTCTTCATGGAAGCATACGGTCGCAAGAAGAGCCTTTCGACCGTTCTAGGGTTGTGCTTCTCGCAAGCTGCCGAGACGTTTCATCACTGGAAAGTCTTTGCGCCGGGTCCTTCGGGTGCGTGCATCCAATTTCAAAAGTTTCGACTCTTGGAGGCCGTTCCGAAGAGCGGCTTCACTCATCGCAGGGTCACGTACAAAAAGCCCGCTACTCTCCTCGGAAGCTACGCAACAGCCTCCGAACTTCCGTTCATCAAAAATTGGGCCTATCGCGACGAGAAGGAATACCGGATCGTCTACTCCTCCGCCAGCGAAGAGCTTCCTGTGAAAACGTTCCCGTTCCAGCTCGCAGTCATACGCGACGTCGTACTCAACCCGTGGTTGCCGAGCGCTCTTTTCGAAGCAACACGTCAGGCCATCCTCCAGATTTCTGGTTGCTCTGGCCTAGCTGTCACTCAATCGAAGGTCGTTGACAATGAACATTGGCAAAGGTACGCCAACGAAGACGCCTAACCCATAAGGATTGAGACGACCCGCAGGGTCGTTTCAATCCGCTGTTCAAGAGGCCCGGAACACGAGTGAAGGTTTGTCTATATGGGAAATGCTTTCGCGCCGGATAATTTTCTCCGCCGCAAGCGGGCGGGTAAGGGCGCATGGCAGTGATATCGCGCGAACGATTCGCCGGTTCTTTCAGAATTCGCGTACTACTTCATCGCAACCATAGCCGGCCTATCGGACCAAATGCGCGCTGGTGGCAAAGCGCCCCGTGCCCATCGGCAAATCAACCGATGGGTGAAGTCAATGCGAGCCTGACAAGCGTGCTTGGGCTCGATAAGAAAATAATGGGGTCAGACACGATAAACAATATGCTACTCTGCGCAACGATCGCCACACGACATCCGCAAAACGCCCATGGCCCGCCTTCCTCGCTACTGCATCCCCGGCCAGCCGCAGCACATCATCCAGCGCGGCAATAACCGTCAAGCCATCTTTGCGTCTGACGCGGACTATCAGTTTTTCCGCGACGCGCTGGTTGATGCGTCGATCAAGCACGATTTGGCCATACACGCGTACGTCTGGATGACCAACCACATACACCTGCTGGCAACGCCTGGCGCATCGGACAGTATCAACAAGGTTTTTCAGTCCGTGGGGCGCAGATACGTGCAGTATTTCAACTTCACTTACAAACGCAGCGGTACGCTGTGGGAGGGCCGCTACCGTGCCACGGTAGTCGACAGCGAACGCTATTTGCTGACGGTCATGCGCTATATAGAGCTTAATCCCGTGCGGGCGGACATGGTGGCGCACCCACGCGATTACCCGTGGTCCAGTTACGGGCGTAATGCCGACGGCGCAACCGGGGCGAACGGGGACTGGCTCGTGCCGCAGCGGGAATACCAGCGGTTGGGACGTACTGTTCAAGAACAGCAAGAGGCCTATCGGCTACTCTTTAAGGCGGCGGTTCCCAAAGACGATCTTGCGGCCATCCGGGACAGCACACACAAAGGCTGGGCGCTGGGCAGCGAGCGCTTCGTCAAGAAAATCGAGGCGTTAGCTCAGCGGCGGGCGGCTTCCAAGGGTGTTGGGCGACCGAAAATGTCGGTGAATAATCGTGTCTGACCCCATTATTCCCGTCGCGCAGGCGACGCCGGTCGCAGTCGGGGTTGGCGAAGTGGCGGGCACCGGCCCCGGCTGTCAGACGCACAAGCCCGGCGGGCGTGAAGAACGCATCGGCAGCACCCTGCCCGCCGCTAAGTCACCACGAGTGTCTGCTTAACCGTCGCCGTGCCACCCTGATCATCTCTCCAGAAAAAAACAAAATCACCACTGTTTTCCGCCACCGCGTAAAACGAAAAAAACGGATTGGTGGAAACGGCGGGATAAAGTCTGGCGCGGAAAATTTCACGGCCGTTGTAGGTGCAGTGAAATTCCTCGACGATGTGACGCGCGATGGTCTTGCCGACATTGTCGGACCGGAAACCGGACTCCATCGGATGCGCAACGAGGGTGCGGATTTCGATGACCTCGCCGCGTTTCGCAGTCTCCGGCATGCGCACCCGACCCGCGCCGATGCGGCTCATGTTCCGCAATCCGAGCTGACGACTTCGATGTCCGCCGCCGCCGACCACAGCGAACCATCGCTCGAGACCACCACCGCGATGAGCTGCTGCGAGGTCGCCACCCGCACACGGGCGGACACCACCGCCCTGCCGTTGTAAGGCCCGAGCCAGGCATCGAAGATGCGCGGCTGATTGTTCTTCTGAGCGAACAGATGAATACTTTTCACGTAATCCTGCGCGGTCATCGGGCTATCAACGCGAACCGTGACCGGGACAACAGCGCCGTTCTCCGCCACTCTGGGAATTTCGAGCGTCACCTTGTCGCGCACAATCGGACCTTCACCGAATGTTTCGCGCAGCGCAGCTTCCAATTCCTCCGGCGTCGCTCGTGCCGGCCGCACGATGAACAGCAAGGCTCCGGCGGCCAGCACGCTGAGTGCGCGCCGCCGGGAAGCATCGTGCCGGCTCTTCAAGGCAGCGGCCGGGTCAAAAGGAATGTGGCCGCAATGCTCCCTCACCCTGCCCTCTGCTCCGCTTCAAGTGCTCCCTACCCACGAACCCTCCCTCACCCCCACCCCTCTCCCGGGGGTAGAGGGGAGAAGAGGTTCGTGGGCCCGACTCGCGGCGAACAACACCGTGGAATCTTGCCCCGGAGGGAGAGGGTAAGGGCGCGTGTATTGGAGCGCTCACAGCATGGTTTAACGACATCATTCAATTCCATCGCCCTTCATACCCAGCGCTTTCACTCGTCACGCCTTGTACGAGAACCCGTGATTCTTGAACGGCAGGGAGCGCACGCGCTTGCCGGTCGCGGCGAAGATCGCGTTACCCAGCGCCGGAATCACCGCGCCGATTGGCGGTTCGCCGACTCCACCCCAGAATCCTCCGGTGGGTACCAGCACGCATTCGATCTTCGGTGTCTCCGCCAGACGCAGCACTCGATAATCCGAAAAATTACTTTCGACCACGCGGCCCTCGCTGATGGTGATTTCTTCGTGCATGGCCGAACTCAGGCCCCAGATCACGCCGCTTTCCATTTGCGCGATGACCGCATCCGGGTGCACGACGTAGCCGCAGTCGAGTGCGACGACCACGCGCTTGACCTCCACCACGTTGCCTCCGGTCATGGCGATCTCGACCACGGCAGCGGAGAAACTGCCGTAGGAGTCGACCACCGCGATGCCGCGATGCATGCCTTTCGGCAGCGGCTTATCCCAGGCGGCGGCTTTGACCACCGCCTCGAGCACGCCCAAATCCTTCTTGCCCTGGAGCAGCGGACGGCGGAAGGCGACCGGGTCTTTGCCGGCGGCATGCACCAGCTCATCGATGAAACACTCGCGGAAAAACGGATTATGCGTATGCGCCACCGCCCGCCAGAATCCGGGTGGCACATGGGTGTTGCGCATGGCGTACTCGTTGGTGAAATTGGGCACGGCGTAAGGATTGTCCTGGAAGCAGCGCACGCCCACCGGATCGATGCCGTTCTTGATATCGCCCGGGCGCACAGTGATGAAAATCGACTGGTCGGCTTGGCGCACGTGCCACGCCGTCCAGTTACCGTCCTTATCCAGTGCGGCGCGCAGCTTCACCAGCGCCACCGGGCGGTAGCGGCCCTGACGCATATCTTCCTCGCGCGACCATTGCAGCCGCACCGGTGTTCCAGGCATGGTCTGCGCGATCGCCACCGCCTGGCGGGTGTACTCCTGATGCGGTCCGCGCCGGCCAAAGCCGCCGCCCGCGTGCATCTTGTGGGCGAAGGATTTCTCCAGCGGAATGCCGGCCGCTTCGGAAGCGGCCGCAATGGTAGCCTCGCCATTTTGGGTGCCAACCCAGACTTCGACCTTGTCTTCGGTCACGATCGCGGTCGCGGTCTGCGGTTCCATGGTGGCGTGATTCAGATACGGGGCGTGGTATTCGGCCTCGATGCGGCGCGCGGAATTGGCCAGAGCCCACTGCGCGGTACCATCCTGGCGCGCGATGGGGACATCGCTCGCGTCGATCCCGGTGCGCAGGAAAGCCATGATGGATTCACTGCTGACGTTGCCGTTTTCGCCCACGTCCCATTCCACCGGCAGCGCTTTCAGTGCCTGATTGGCGCGCCACCAGTTATCCGCCACCACAGCAACCCAATCCGCACCGGCCACGACGGCTTTCACGCCGCGCATGCCGCTGACTTTCGCTTCGTCATAGCTCTTGAGTTTGCCGCCGAACACCGGGCATTGCACGATGGAGGCATGCACCATGTTCGGGAGCCGCACATCGGCGGCGTAAATCTGTTTGCCGGTGGTTTTGTCAACGATGTCGAAACGCGCCGGCGACGTGCCGATCAGCTTCCAGTCCTTCGGGTCCTTGAGCTTCGGCTCCTTGGGTACCTCCAGCTTCGACGCGGCAGCGGCCATCTTGCCGTATGTCGTGCTGTTGCCCGACGAGTGCGTAATCACGCTTTTCGCCGCCTTGCATTCGGCGGCGGGCACGCCCCAGCTCTGCGCCGCGGCGGCCACCAGCATTTCGCGAGCGCTGGCTCCGGCCTTGCGCAGATACTCCTGCGATTCGCGGATGGCGCGGCTGCCACCGGTGGACATGGAACCGAAGATGCGATTGCGCCGAATGTGTTCGTTCACGTCCGCGTATTCCGGGCGCACTTTCGCCCAGTCGCATTCGAGTTCCTCGGCAACCAGTTGCGCCAGGCCGGTAAACGAACCCTGCCCCAGCTCGGAACGGGCGATGCGGATGACGACGGTGTCGTCAGGTTGAATCACAATCCAGTGCGTCACCTCCGGTGTGACGGCGCCATCGGCCGCGAACACCGTTCCCGAAAAATTGATGCCCAGCATCAGGCCACCGGAAGCGGCGGCGCTCTTGACCAGAAAATCGCGACGGCCGGCTTTGAATGTTTGCGGTTTCATCAGAGTCTCCTTAAGCCGATTTCGCAACAGCATGGATGGCTTCGCGCACGCGCGCGTAAGTCCCGCAACGGCAGATATTGCTCATCGCCGCGTTGATCTGCGCGTCCGTGGGGGTTTTCGTTTCCTTGAGCAGCGCAACAGCGGCCATGATCATGCCGCTCTGGCAATATCCGCACTGGGGCACCTGCAACTTCACCCAGGCTTTCTGCACCGGATGCGAGCCGTTGGGCGACAAGCCTTCGATGGTGGTGATTTTCTTGCCCGCCATGGCGGACGCCGGGATGACACATGAGCGCATCGGCTGGCCGTCCACATGCACCGTGCAGGCCCCGCACACCGCCACGCCGCAACCGTACTTGCTGCCGGTCAGGCCCAGCTCATCGCGCAATACCCAAAGCAGCGGCATGTCGTCCTCGACATCCACGCTGTGCTGCTTTCCGTTTACATTGAGATCAATCATAGGACACCCCCTCGCTTGGCAGCAATTGTGGAACGATAGACGCCGACTGTTAAGACACGGTGACAAGCATAATCCGTTCGTGGACGGTTTGCTTCAGTAGCACCCCGCCTGGGACAGCGGCCCTGCGGAAGAAGTTTCCGGGGGCAAGGAAGTGGCGGGTGTGAATTTAGCTCGACACGGCAAACCCGTACCCTTACTCTTTGCGGACCGACCCTTTGGGGATCGATACCTTATGGGCACGACTTCTCGCGAGTCATTCATGGACTCACGCTTTACTCCCGAATTCCAGCGCCGCACGATTCTCAAGGTTTCGTGGCGGCTGTTGCCCCTGGTCGTGGTGGCGTACCTGATTGCCTACATCGACCGCACCAATGTCGCCTTTGCCGCCCTGACCATGAACAAGGATCTGGGCATCAGCGCCTACATGTATGGTCTCGGCGCGGGGATTTTCTTTCTCGGTTACGCCTTGTTCGAGGTGCCGAGCAATATCGTGCTGGAAAAAGTCGGCGCCCGGCTGTGGATCGCCCGCATCATGATCACCTGGGGCATCATTTCCGGCCTGATGGCCACGGTGACTGGGCCGATCAGTTTTCTCGTATTGCGCTTCCTGCTCGGTGTCGCCGAAGCCGGGTTCTTTCCCGGCATGATTCTGTATTTCACCTACTGGTTTCCGGCGCGTTATCGCGGGCGCGTGATTTCCACGCTATTCATTGCGGTCCCGGTGGGCAATGCGCTCGCCTCGGTGGTGTCCGGCGCCATTCTGGGCATGGACGGCATCTGGGGCATGCGCGGCTGGCAATGGCTGTTCATCATCGAAGCGCTACCTGCGGTGCTGCTCGCCTTCGTCGTTCTGATACTCATGACCGACCGCCCCGCAGTGGCGAACTGGCTCAATGCCGATGAAAAGCAATGGCTCGAATCGGAGCTCGCCACCGAACGCGCGAACATCGAGACCACCGGACGCCTGAGCCTGTGGCGGGCACTGACCGATGCGCGGGTGCTGATGCTCTCGTTGATCTATTTCACCAGCGTCATCGCCAGCTACGGCATCACCTTCTTCCTGCCGCAGATCGTCAAGGGTCTCGGCCATTCCAATTTCGTCACCGGACTGCTCACTTCGATTCCCTACGTGATCGGTGTAATTGGCCTGGTTCTCTGGGGACATTCCTCCGACCGGCGCAAGGAGAGACGCTGGCACCTGATCACGGCCTCGACGCTTGCCGCCATCGGTCTGGCCGGCACCGCATTCTTCACCGGCTCGGCCTGGGCGCTGGCCACCATGTGCCTCGCCACCATCGGCCTTTACGGTTCGCGCCCGAGCTTCTGGCCGATGCCTTCTCTGTTTCTAACCGGCGCGGCCGCCGCCGGCGGCATCGCGCTCATCAACTCGATCGGCAACTTGGGTGGCTATGTCGGGCCGTTCATTGTCGGCTGGATCAAACAGAGCACGGACAGCTTCGAGATGGGTGTGTACTTCCTGGCCGGATGTGCATTGACTTCCGCGCTGATTACCTACTTCGCGACCCGGGCCACCGGACACGCCCCGGTGGCCCTTCGCGATGACGCGGGGATCAAGCGGCGGTAAGCCTGATGTTTGGCGCGCTGGCCTTGCGATCCGCTACCTGCCGGTACGACTTGCCAATACCGCGCTAAGCAACAACATCCGTCGCGAATACGAACACGCAACTCTCGGCTTAATTGCCAGGGCTGGTTGCCCTCCAGGGTCCCTCGTGCGTCGGCAGTCAGTCGCCAATATTTCAGCCATCCTGCATTCAGTCGGCAGTCAGTCGCCGATATTTCAGCCATCCTGCATTCAGTCGCCAGCCACCCGGACGGCCGCGGCCACGCACACTAATGCGCATGGACTTGCGCTAAATCAAACGCCCGCGCGGGAGGCAATGCTATCAATCAGCCTTTGTTCAACCGCTTGCGGAGAAGTCAATGATCAAGGAAGTCAGCGGCGATATTCTGCACACCCGGGCGCAAGCCATCGCACATGGCGTCGCGCCCAACGATGCGTTCAGCAACGGACTCGCCCTGCAACTGCGGCAGACCCGGCCCGCGATGTACAAGGATTTCCGGCACTACTGCCAGAGCCAGCATCCCAAACCCGGCGGCTTGTGGACATGGATGGGCCCCGACGGAAAACTCGTGGTCAATCTGTTTACGCAGGAGCCGGCTTATCACGCGGGAGAAAAGCCCGGCCGGGCGACATTGCAACACCTGGGCCATGCCCTCCGGGAGCTGCGCCATTTAATCGACAAGGAAAAACTCACCAGCGTCGCGCTGCCGCGTCTGGCCACCGGGGTCGGCGGTCTGGAATGGAATGACGTCAAACCGCTACTGACACAGCACCTGGGGGATATCGCCGTTCCGGTCATCGTGTACTCGACGTTCCACGCCGGACAGGTCGCCGCGGAAGGTCTGTAACCGCCCGGGCAGGCAGTTCGCCCGGATCAGCCGTCATGTTTCAGGGTTACGACGACATTGCCTTTCTTGCGCCCGGTATCGACGTAGCGGTGAGCCTCGGCGATCTGCTCCAGAGGGTATCGCCGATCAATGATGGGTTTGAACTCGCCCGCTTCGACCAGCTCTGCGAGAAAGCGCAGGTCCTCGGCACGCTCGGCCGCCGGCCCTGCAATGATCTTCTTGCCGCTCGTCATCGCCTGCCAGGGAATCTTGAGCATGTCCGGCAATCCCGCCAGCACCAGAAGTAGGCGGCCTCCGTCCTTGAGCGAAACTTTGCTGCGGGGAAACAGCGCCGTGCCCACGGTATCGACTATAACGTGATAGGTTTCACCGTTGCGCGTGAAATCTTCCTTGGTGTAGTCAATGACATGCGCAGCCCCGAGAGATTTCACCAGTCCCGTGTTCGCGCTACTGCATACGGCGGTCACTTCAGCACCGAAGTGCCGGGCAAGCTGCACGGCAGCAGTACCCACCGCCCCGGAAGCACCGTTGATCAGCACTTTTTCCCCGCGTTGAAGGTTTCCTCTCTTGAAGAAATTCAGCGCCGTTGTGCCGCCAAAAGATATCGCTGCGGCCTCCTCGTAGGTCAGCCTGGCCGGCTTTCTGGCCAGCGCCGCGTCTTCAGGCATGCATTTGAATTCGGCATGACAACCCATGCTGAACCCGCTCATCGCAAACACTTGGTCGCCGACTTTGAATTTGGTTACGTCCGGGCCAACCGAAACGATCTCTCCGGCGAGCTCTGTTCCCAGAATGGGTTGCCGTGGTCTGAAGACTCCAAATACCAAACGCGAGATAAGTCCGAAGCCGGTGGGCATTTCCAGGCTTCTTACCCGACAGTCCCCCGATGTCACCGTCGTCGCATGGATCCTAATCAGGATTTCATCGTTGCGGGGAATCGGGGTGGCCACATCGACAAGCTGCAGCACATCCGGCGAACCGTATCTCTTGTAAACAATCGCTTTCATGGTTCTCCATTCACCAGCGTCAGTAACATGATCGTCCGGGCGACGCTTTGCAGGCTATGCATCATGATGCTGATCCACGCACTGCGATAACGCTTCGCCGGGAAAGACAGAATAAACGTATTTTCGATTTGACTGGACGCCGATGCAGACGCACTCGGATGTTGCATCGCGCGCATGCTGCGCGAGCCTGACTGCGCCACACGCCGCCTCGCAGCCGCTACCGCGCGCCCACCCCCTGGCGCCCGTAGACCTGATCAATGAACGAGTCTAGTATGTGCTCCACAGTGCGATCACCGCGCGTCACAAGATAGATTCCGGGATAGCACGTCGCATCAACGGGGGAGCCGGAGATGTCTACACGTACATTCGATCGTCGCCGCTTTCTAGCGGCTTCCGGCGCAGCGGCGCTGGCGCCTTATGTTCGCACCTCCCATGCAGCAGGTTCTCTGGCGGTCGGCTTCTGGGACCACTGGGTTCCCGGCGCCAACGACGCGCTCGCCAAGTTGTGCAACGAATGGGCGGCAAAGGAGAAGGTCGACCTCAAGATCGACTTCATCACCTCCCAGGGCAGCAAGCTGCTGCTCACCATCACCTCGGAAGCGCAGGCGAAGTCCGGGCATGACATCCTTTCGTTTCCCACCTGGTATGCCGCAGCGCAGGCGAAATCCCTGGAGCCGGTCGACGACATCGTGCAGGCGCTGATCGCGCAGTACGGCAGCCCGGCGGCGGCGGTCGAGTACCTCGGCAAACAGGATGGCAGTTGGCTGGGCGTGCCGGCTACCGCCGGCAGCCAGATCAAGGGACCCTGCGGGCGCATCGACCGGTTCAGGCAGCACGCCGGGATCGACCTCACCAAAATGTACCCGGCCGGCGCGCCGCCGGACAAGACGCTCACCGACAAGTGGACCTGGGAGACTTTCCTGGTCGCAGCGGAGAAGCTGCACAAGGCCGGATTTCCGATCGGCATCGGAATGGGACAGACGGCCGATTCGGTGGACTCCGCCGGCGCCATCTTCTCCGCATTCGGCGCCCATCTGGTCGATGCCAAGGGAAACATCACCGTCGACTCCGATGCCACGCGGCAGGTGCTCGAGTACGCGAAGAAACTGGTGCAGTTCCTGCCGCCGGATATTTTCGCCTGGGACGATGCCTCCAACAACAAATGGCTGATCTCCGGCAAAGGCGCCCTGATCATGAACCCGCCGAGCGCCTATGCCGTCGCCAAGCGCGACAATCCAAAGATCGCCGAGCAGTTGTGGACATTCCCCGCGCCCAAGGGGCCGAAGGGACGCTATCAACCCGGCCTGCCGTTCTACTGGGGCATCTGGAAATTTTCGAAGAACAAATCCGCCGCGCGCAGCCTCATTACCTTTCTTTCCCAGCGCTCGTCGGTGGAAAGAATGGTGCTGGCGAGCGGCGGGTTCGACATCCCGGCTTTCTCGGGCCTGCGCGACTTCAAGATCTGGGCCGAAGCGGGGCCGCCGAAAGGGACCCTGTACCACTATCCGCCGGGCGGCGATCAGATCGTGTCGATCCCGGGCTCGCCCGCCCCGCCGGCCATCGCCAGCCAGATGTATGCGCAAGCCACCATGACCAAGATGATCGCCAAGTTCACCCAGGGCGGCGAGTCCATGAACAAGGTGATCGGCTGGGCCGGCTCCGAGCTTGAAGGCTTCATGCGTGTCTGAAGCTTTCCCGCAAAAATGAAAAAATTTTTGCGGCACAAGTCAACCATTGCCTTTGCCATGGCATTGCCGCTCATCCTGATCGTCGCTACGCTCGTGGTCTATCCGGCACTGTATTCCGTCTATCTCGCCACGCTCAACAAGTCGATGGAGCGCTTCGTCGGCCTGGACAACTTCAGCTTCCTGTTCAAACGCGAGACTTTCTGGATGGTGGTCAAGCAGTCGATCATCTTCGCAGTGAGCGCGGTGCTGTTCAAGGCGCTGATCGGCCTGTTCCTCGCCCACTGCGTACACAACGTCCCGGCCAAGGGTCAGCGCAAATGGCGAGGCATGCTGCTGGTGCCCTGGGTCATTCCACCAGCCATGAGCACGCTCGCCTGGCTGTGGCTGTTCGACCCCTCCTACAGCGCATTCAACTGGCTCTTCGAGCACCTGGGATTCAGTGCCGTACCGTGGCTGGGCGATCCTTACTGGGCGCGCTTTGCAGTAATCCTGGTCAACGTCTGGTTCGGTGCGCCCTTTTTCATGATCATGTACCTGGCTGCCTTGAAGTCGGTGCCAGAGCAACTCTACGAGGCGGCCGCCATTGATGGCGCCAACTGGTGGCAGAAACTCTGGTACATCACGCTTCCGATGATGCGCAACATCATTGCCATCACGGCGTTGTTCTCGCTGATCGTGACCTTCGCCAACTTCGACATCGTGCGCGTGCTCACCGCGGGAGGTCCCGTGGACCAGACCCACGTGTTCGCCACCTACGCCTTCAACCTGGGCATCCAGAGCAACGACATCCCGCTGGGGGCCTGCGTGTCGCTGTTCATGTTCCCGATTCTCGGCATTGCCGCCATATTTATCCTGCGCGATATTGGCCGGCGCGGGAACGAAGCCTGACATGGCCGCGACCACCAGCGCACCAGTGGCACCCGCCCCTCAGACGCGGCACGGCAGTATGCGGCACGACCGTCGCCGGGCGTTGGTATGGTCGTATGTGTTCCTGGTCATCTTCGTGATCTTCTTCCTGACCCCGCCGGTCTACATGCTGATCACTTCATTGAAGACCAGCGCGGAGATCTCGGCGGCGGCCACGCCCTGGTGGGTATTCGATCCCACGCTGCAGAATTATTTCGAATTGCTGACCTCCCCGATCTATCTGACCTTCTTCCGCAATTCGGTGCTGGTCTCGCTGCTGGTCGTCGTCATCTCGATGGCCGTGAGCATCCCGGCGGCATTCTCCTTGTCTCGCATGAAGTTCTGGGGATCGGCCACGCTCGCCACCGGCGTGTTCCTGACTTACCTGATTCCGGAAACCTTGTTGTTCATCCCGCTGTTCAAGATCTTCGCGTATCTGCACGAGGTCACGGGAATCGAGTTCATCAACCACTGGTGGGTGCTCGTCATCATCTACCCGACGCTCACCGTCCCGTTCTGCACCTGGATCATGATCGGATACTTCAGCAGCATCCCGAAGGAGCTGGACGAGGCCGCCCTGATCGACGGCGCCGGCTATCTCCAGCTGCTCACCAAGATCTTCATTCCGGTGGCGCTGCCCGGCATCATCGCTGCGACCATCTTCGCGTTCACCGTATCCTGGGCGCAGTTTCTCTATCCGCTGGCGTTCACCACCTCCGCCGATCAGTTGGTGCTGCCGGTGGGCATCGTCACGACGCTCATCAAGGGCGACGTGTTCAACTGGGGCCAGATCATGACCGGCGCCCTGCTCGGTGCCGCGCCGCCGCTCATCATCTACGCGTTTCTGATGGACTACTACATCGCCGGCCTCACTGCGGGCGCCACCAAAGGGTAGCGGCGCATCGCCGGAGGTGTCCCGCTTCCATCGACCACTGAGAGTCCGAACCATGGCCCATATCACGCTGCGCAACCTGACCAAAATGTATGACGAGACGCCCGCTGTGCGGGGTATCGATCTGGATATTTCCGACCAGGAGTTCGTCGTCCTGGTCGGCCCCTCGGGCTGCGGCAAGAGCACGACGCTGCGCATGATTGCCGGACTGGAAGACATCACCAGCGGAGAAATCCTGATCGGCGGACAAGTCGTCAACGATGTTCCCCCGAAGGATCGGGACATCGCCATGGTGTTCCAGAACTATGCCTTGTACCCGCATATGACGGTGGCCGAGAACATGTCCTTTGGGTTGCGTCTGAAGAAGGTGCCGAAGGACATCATCAAAGCGCGGGTCGGGAACGCCGCGCGCATCCTCGACATCACCGAGCTGCTGGAACGCAAGCCCAAGCAATTGTCCGGCGGACAGCGCCAGCGGGTAGCGATGGGCCGCGCCATCGTGCGCGACCCGAAGGTGTTCCTGTTCGACGAGCCGCTGTCCAACCTCGACGCCAAGCTGCGCGTGCAAATGCGCACGGAAATGAAGCGGATCCATCAGAAGGTGCGCACCACCACGATCTACGTCACCCACGATCAGGTGGAGGCCATGACGCTTGCCGATCGCGTGGTGGTCATGCACGCCGGACGCATCGAGCAGGTCGGTGCGCCAAACGATCTGTACCACGCGCCCGCCACAAAATTCGTCGCCGGATTCATCGGCTCGCCGGCCATGAATCTCATCCCCTGCAAGCTGGAGGAGGTCGGATCGCGGCTGCGGGTACGGTTAGGCGAGGGCATCGTGTTTCCGGTTCCGGACAGCCGTACTGCGCGCTACCGCCCGCACCTCGGTCGCGCGGCCCTGCTGTTCGGCATGCGGCCGGAACACTTCCTTGAGCAGCGTCCCACCATGGAACCGAATCAGCACGCATTCGAAGTCTCTCTCGAAGTAACGGAGCCGATGGGCATGGATACGCTGGTCTACTTCACGGTCGACGGGGTCCAGGTATGCGGCCGGGTCAGCCCGAACGCCGGTGCCCGCGCCGGCGCACCGATGAAGCTGGTCGCCGATCTCGATAACATGCACCTGATCGACGACGGGACCGGCAAAGTTCTGTAGTACCGGAGGTGCGACGGTTCGTGAACAGCCGCGACCACACGCGTAACGGAACGCAAGAACCTGGTTCGACTTGTCATTTCCAAATGCATCACGGAGGCTCATGCCCCATGAAGAAACTCGCATTGATTTGTTTCGGCTTGCTCGCCTTGATGGTGACGAGCATCGACGCACTCGCGCAGCTTGCGGAGCGCAAAGTCGAGGGTGCGTCATGAGCATCGTGACCAGAAGCCGATGAATTCGCCGACACCGAGGCCGCCATCGCCAATCCCGCTGTGGCCGCTGCCGCTGATTGCCGGCCTGCTGCCTGCCGTGGGGTCATTGATCGCGCTTGCGTACTCGATTCACCTGCAACTGATCCCGGCATGCAATCCGTTCATCGATGGCTGCGTATCCGTCAGCCGCGCCGCGCGTTACGACCTGTCGAACCACATCTTCCGCGCGATGACCCTGCCCGGTGCGGCGCTGCAGGGCCTGACCTGGATTCTGGTCGCGCACTGGTTGCGGCCAATTGCGCCGAAACATCAACGCAGCCTGCGTTTTGTGCCCTGGCTCGGTTTGCTTGCGGCCATCGCGTTGATCGCCTACGGCACTTTCCTCGGCACCGAAGGCCAGGCATACCGCTGGCTGCGTGCGTACGGCACCGTGATTTACTTCGGCTTCACCTGCATCGCGATGATCCTGGCGGGCGGCGCAATCCGCGAAGCGTCCGGCGCGGAGCGCATCGCTGTTCCGTTGCGATCCGATGTCGCGCTGCCGGGGTTCGCCGGCGCGCTGCTCGCGCTGGGCGTGGCCAACGCGATACTTGGTCCGATGTTCGATGCGCAGATGAAGGATAAGATCGAAAACATCACCGAGTGGTGGGGGTCGCTGATCTTCACGCTGGTGTTCATGGCGATTGCCGCAGTCTGGCGGCGTAACCGGGTAAGCGCTTCGATGACCGCGATGCGCTGAGCGTCGTACTTGACGGCATGGCGCGGTGCCTGCCTCTCGATGAATGGGGAGAAAAGGGGGTCGCGCCGGTCACATCTTCCGAAACATGTGCGGGCAACTGCGGCTCAGCGGCAGCACCTGGCTCTGCGGCAGCACCTCGCGGTTCATCTAACTGCAGAGATTAAATGCGCTTCTGCTGATACGACTTGCGAAGTTGGGTTATTGCGTGCCAGTTGGTCAACCTCCCACAGCCCCCTGCGTATTCACATACAGCGCGTACACGCTTTGGCTCGCCGCCATGAACAGGCGGTTGCGGTGCAGGCCACCGAAGCAAAGGTTCGCGCAGCGCTCCGGCAGCGCGATGCGGCCAATCAGCCGCGCGTCCGGGTTGTAGATCACTACGCCGTCCAATTCCGCGCTGCCCATGCCCCAGCCGAACCAGATGTTGCCGTCCACGTCGCAGCGCATGCCATCGGGCGTGCCCGGCCCGGCGTCGAGGAACAGGCGTTTGCGCGTGAGGCGCCTGCCGCCCTCGGCAAGATCATAGGCCCATATTTTGCGCGGAGCGGTGCGCGATTCCACCAGATACAGAATCGACTCATCCGGAGAGAAACACAGGCCGTTCGGTCCGAGCACTTCGGACTCGACCACGCTGATTTCTCCGGTATTGCCATCCACGCGATATACGTTCTGCCCCACCTCTTGCTCCGCCACCCTGCCTTCATAATTGCCCAGCAGCCCGAACGGCGGGTCGGTAAACCAGATCGATCCGTCGGATTTCACCACCACGTCGTTAGGCGAATTGAGTCGCTTGCCTTCGAAACTGTCGGCTATGACGCCAAGACCGCCGTCGTACTCAGTGCGCGTGACACGCCGTCCGCCGTGCTCGCAAGTCACCAGCCGGCCCTGCCGGTCTCGTGTGTTGCCGTTGGCATAATTGGAGGGCTTTCGAAATATGCTGACCGCGCCGGTTTCCTCTTCCCACTTGAGAACACGATTGTTGGGAATGTCGCTGCACAACAGGTAACGCCCGTCCCCGAACCACACCGGCCCTTCCGCCCAGCGGAACCCATGCGCGATGCGCTCCACCGCGGCCAGATTCAGTTTGTACCGGGCAAAACTCTGGTCGAGAACCTGCACGGCGGGATCGGGATAACGCTGGCTGGGTTGCCAGGAAATGGTGTTTTCGCTGCCAAGATCAGAAATGTGAGTCGCCATGGGATTGACTCGTTCGGTGAGAATTGGGTGGGCCGCAGGCAGGATAGCAAAGTCGGCCACAGTGTGACCGGGCCCGTGATGTCACGCCGGACTGGACAATTACCCCGCTCTGGTCTCAAAGTACGCGCCGCAAACAATAACCGAGAGAACGAAAACATGCCGTCCCAAACCCGTTTTGCGATTCCAATCGCCTGTGCATTCATGCTTTTGTCTGCGCAGGCCTTGCAGGCGCAAACTCAGCCGCCCGCACAGACGGCGACCGAAGCCACTCTGAAAAAGCCCACGGACTTCCGTACCCGCATCGAAGTACGCACCGAGCATCAGGATCTGGAGGGTGACGCCCACCGGGAGCTTGTGGTGCCCCGTCTCGACTATGCGGTGAAGTCCAGTCTGGCATTTCGGCTCGAGTTACCGTACATCACGTCCGATCCCGGTGGCAACGGACGGCGCGTCAGTGGACAGGGCGATGTGCTCACGCGCGGTGTATGGCGCGCCTATCGCGACTCAGGTCTGGATCTGATTCTGGCGGGCGATTTGATATTCGATACCGCGGATGACGACAGGCTGGGCTTCGGCAAGACAGTGCTGGCGCCGCATGTTTTCGCCGCAGTCGACTTGCCCAAGTACAACTCGGTCTTTTTCCCCAATATCCAGCACTACTTTTCCGTGGCGGGACAGGACGATCGTGCTGACGTGAACTTCACCACCGTCAGGCCGAACCTGCTGACGCGCTGGCCGAACAAGGTCTACACCTTCCTCGAACCACAGTTCACGATCGACTGGGACAACAACGACAAAGTCGGATTTACCGTCGAACTCGAAGTTGGAAAGATTCTGTCCAGCAACGTCGCCGCCTGGGCCAGGCCGGGAGTTGGCGTCATCAACCGCGGCGATGTATCCCAAGTTTACGACTGGAACATCGAACTGGGAATGCGCTACGTGTTTTGACCTTGCTAATATTGCAGTCCGGGAACATTTGATCGTTACCGGACTGCACAATCTTCGAGATCACGCATGACAATACGATACATCACCGACATTCCAGGTTACCCGGCACCGCACTCGCCGTACTCCCACGCAGTGGTGGCAAACGGATTCGTATTCGTGTCCGGGCAGATTCCGGTTCGGCCCGGTGGTGGCCCGACAGAGATTGCGGGTACAACCATGCAGGAACAAACCCGGCAGTCGCTGCGCAATGTCGAAATGATTTTGAAGGCGGCCGGCAGTTCGCTTGACCGGGTGGTAAAAGTCACGGTGCTGCTTGCCCGTCCGGACTTGTACAAGGAAATGAACGAGGCCTACGCGGAGTTTTTCCCCGGCCCGAAGCCGGCGCGCGCGATGGCCCGCTTCGGCGCCGACATTCCGGGTGTGATGGTGGCAATTGAAGCGGTTGCGACGCTCTGAAGCGCCTGCCGTACCGGTCGCGCTTGTCACTCCAATTCGCGTTACAAGGTGTGATCTGCAGGCTGGCGTAAAGAATGAACCCCGGCCAAGGCTGCTGGCATTCGCTACGCTCACCACCAGCCCGCAGGTCGCTTCCAATGCAACTTGGAAAAGGCACAGCGGCAAACGGCGCTGCGCTATTTACGGGCCTGATCGACGATCGCATTGAAGAGTTTCTGTTGCAGGGGATCGCTGGCGGCGGTCAATTCCGGATGCCATTGCACCGCGACGAGCCAGGGATGCGAAAGCATTTCAATGGCCTCGATGGTGCCATCGGGGGCGTAACCCACCGCCTCGAATCCCGGCGCCGCATCACGCAATGCCTGATGGTGCCAGGAGGCTGCTTCGAATTCCGTCTGACCAAAAATTCCCGCCAGCCGCGATCCGGCGCTCAATCGAATTGCATGCGAGATCGGCTCGCGCGGCGGAGCCCGGTGCAGCACCGTTTCGCCCAGTTCATCGGGAATGTGTTCGATGAGTTTGCCGCCGCGAATGACGTTCAGCATTTGCGCCCCCCGGCAGATGCCCAGCGTGGGCAGGCCCGAGTCCATGGCCCAGCGGCCCAGTTCGATTTCCTGGGCATCGCGTTCGTGATCGATGCCGTAGTTGGTTTCGTGCCTCCGCCCGGCATAGCGATCCGGATCAATGTCCCCGCCGCCAGTGAGAATCAGCGCGTCCAGCGTCCCGGCCAGCGACTTCCAATGTGATTCCCCGGGCGGAAGCAGCACCACAACGCCGCCCGCGCGGCGCACCGCATCAACATACTCGGCAGGCAGCGTGAAGCGGTTGTCGGCGTTGCGGCCGTAGGTTGTCAGTCCAATGTGCGGGTGTTTGTGGCTTGGCATTTCGCGCTCCGGCCGAAAGGTTTTGTCCGGCTTGGCCGGGATTCTAAACCCGCCACTGGTTGCCTGGCGTTTGGATATCGCACATACTGACCAGCGACGCAGGACAAGGGGTCCGTTACGCCTGCGTCATAGGCTGCGGCACCGGTATCGCTCTTGGTTGCAGTCGAATTGGCAGGCGCTCGCCGCGTCGCCTGCCCCCGATCCGCTCACCACTGAAGGAGGGAAAGATGGCACAAGAGAAACAATACGAGCAAACCAAGGAACATCAGGACGATCTGAAAACCCTTCACGGCATGGGTTATGCGCAGGAGCTGTCGAGGCGCATGGGCGCATTCCAGAACTTTGCGATTTCGTTCTCGATCATCTGCATTCTTGCAGGCGGCATCACCGCGTTTCCGCTGTCGCTGAGCGCCGCTGGCGGCGCATCTGTTGGGTATGGCTGGCCGCTGGCCTGCGGGTTCGCCCTGCTGGTGGCCGCCGCGATGGGCCAGATCGCATCAGCCTATCCGACCGCCGGTGGTATTTATCACTGGGCCTCGCTGCTGGGCGGACGGGGCTACGGCTGGGTCGCAGCCTGGTTCAACATGCTGGGACTGATGTTCGTCGTGGCCTCGGTCAACTTCGGCGTATTCCTGCTGTTCCGCGATCTGTTCTTAGCCAACGTAATGGGCATGGACGTCGCGTCGTGGACTTCGGCGGCATTCATGGATCAGGGCTGGTGGACGCAGACCATCTTCATCACGGTGATCACCGCGACGCAGGCGATGCTCAATCACTTCGGCATACGCGCCACCACGCTGCTGACCGATTTCAGCGGTTATCTGATTTTCGTGGTTGCGGTGGTGCTGACACTGGGCCTGCTGATTTACGCGCCTTCCATCGACCTATCGCGCCTGTTCACGTTCAGCAATTTTTCCGGTGAAGCCGGAGGCAATGTGTGGCCGACAGTGGTGCAATCCATGGGATTTATCTTCCTGCTTGGCCTGCTGCAAGGTGTCTATACGGTGACCGGTTTCGATGCTTCCGCGCATACCGCCGAGGAAACGCGCAATGCCGCGCGCGAAGCGCCACGCGGCATGATGCACTCGGTATTCTGGTCCTTTCTGTTTGGTTACATCATGATCAGCGCATTTGTACTCGCAATGCCCAGCGTCGAGGAAGGCGCCAAACAGGGCTGGAATGCATTTCCCTGGCTGATGAGCCAGTCCGGCATGCCTTCCATACTGAAATCCGCTCTGATCATCGGCATCGTGATTGCCAATTACCTGTGCGCGCTGGCGGGTCTGACCTCCACCTCGCGCATGATGTATGCCTTCGCGCGCGACGGCGGCCTGCCCTGCTCGGCGGCGCTTCGTCAGGTCAGTCCGAAATACCGCACGCCGGTCAATGCCATCTGGCTGGGCGCCGCCCTGTCGATCGTGGCCACGCTTTATGGCGCGGCTTTCGCGGTATTGTCCACCGGCTGCGCGGTGTTTCTTTACCTCTCCTATCTGATGCCGGTGGCAGCGGGATTGCGGGCGGAAATAAGCGGATCGTGGACGACGAAAGGCCCGTTTCATCTGGGCGGCGCTTCAAAGCTGGTCGCGGTGCTGGCCATCATCGGCTGTGCCTTGCTGATCTTCGTCGGCGTGCAACCGCCGTATGAAAAAGTGGGTTACCTGATCGTTGCCATGCTGGTGGTCATGGCCGTCATCTGGCTGGCATTTGAATCGCGGCGCTTCCAGGGCCCGCCGATTGGCGACATGATCGGCAAGCGCGCGGCGGAGATCGCCGCCGCCGAGAGGGCGATCGGCGAAAAGGCCTGACGCGAATTAGCCAGGCCGGTGCAGTACTCAAGGGCGAGACTCCGCGCGGGATCTCGCCCTTCTCATTTTTGTGCGACGATTTCATCGTGATCCGATAGCCCGCAACATATTTCGCATGAGTGAAGCCGTTTTTGACGTAGCCATCATCGGCGGCGGAGTGGTCGGATGCGCCATCTTGCGCCGGCTTGCAATGGGCGGCTTGCGCTGCGTGTTGCTGGAAAAGGGCGCCGACATTCTTTCCGGGGCGAGCAAAGGCAACAGCGCCCTGCTGCATACCGGTTTCGACGCACCGGCCAACAGCCTGGAGCTGGCCTGCATGCAGGCCGGTTACCGGGAGTATCTCGCGATCCGCGAGCGGCTCAATCTGCCGCTGCTTGAAACCGGCGCGGTGATCGTGGCCTGGAACGAGGAGGAACGGGCAATGCTGCCTGGCATCGTGACACGGGCGCACGGTAACCGGGTCGCCGACGTCCGTGAAATCGACACCATCGAACTTTATCGCCGCGAACCCAATCTGGCGCCGGGCGCACTTGCCGGGGTTTTGATCCCGGACGAACACGTGATCGACGCCTGGTCGGCGCCTCTGGCCTATGCACTTCAAGCCATCGCGCACGGCGCGCAGATACGACGCGGCATCCAGGTCAACGGCGGGCAATGGCAGAACAATCACTGGATTCTACAAACCACGGGCAACCCGGTTGCGGCGCGCGTCGTCGTCAACGCGGCTGGCCTGTATGGCGACCGCGTCGAAATGATCGCCCGCGACCGCCCGTTTTCCATTTATCCGCGCAAGGGACAGTTCGTCGTATTCGACAAGTCGGCCTATGGCCTGGTCAAGGCAATCGTGCTACCGGTGCCGTCCGCGTTCACCAAGGGTGTGCTGATTTCGCGCACGGCGTTCGGCAACCTGATCGTTGGCCCGACCGCGGAAGAGGTCGATGAGCGCGAAAACGCCAGCATGGATCGCGATGCCATGGAAAAGCTGCTGGAAAGAGCCCGCGCCCTGGTGCCGGCGCTCGCACAGCATTCGGTAACCGCGAGCTATGCCGGATTGCGACCGGCGACGCAATTCAAGGATTATCAGATCGAAGCCTTGCCCGATCGCGGCTGGATCACGGTAGCCGGCATTCGCTCGACCGGGCTCACCGGATCTCTGGGTATCGGCGCGCATGTCGCCAATTTGTACGCGCAACACTTTGGCGAACTCAAGGAAAGCCCGGCGCCGGTGTGGACCCCGGTACCCAATCTGTGCGAGGAAAACACGCGGCGCTATCAGGAACACCATGCCGGTGAAATCGTCTGCCACTGCGAACTGGTTACGCGTCAGGAAATTGAAACGGCCATGTCCGGTCCGCTGCCTGCCGGGGATCTCGGCGGATTAAAGCGCCGCACGCGGTGCATGATGGGTCGCTGTCAGGGCTTTTATTGCAGTGCGCGGGTCATGGAACTGGTGGCAGATCGTCTTGCCGAACCGCGCATTGAGAAGATCGGCGCATGAGCATGGACCATCCGGCAATCGGGCGCCACGACGTCGTCATCATTGGCGGAGGTCCGGCTGGTCTGGCTGCGGCCGTCGAACTCAGGCGCCTTGGATTGCGCGACGTCGTGGTCCTCGAGCGCGAACAGCAAGCCGGTGGCGTTGCGCGACACTGCGGCCACATCGGCTTTGGCTGGCGGGAGTTCCGGCGCGTGCTCAACGGCCCCGCGTACGCGCGACGGCTGGTTGCCGCGGCCGCAGGAATCGAGGTGCGCACCGGCACCACCGCTCTGGGCCTGGAAGCGAACGGACGCGTGCGTATCCTGACGCCCGAAGGCATCCGCATCATCGAAGGCCGTCACGTTCTGCTGGCGCTCGGCACGCGCGAAACCCCGCGTTCGGCGAGATTAGTTTCCGGTACGCACGCCTGGGGCGTATTTACCACCGGCGCGCTGCAACAGATGGTCTATCTGGCGGGACTGAAGCCCTGCACCCGCGCGGTGATCGTTGGCTCGGAATTGGTCTCCTTTTCAAGCCTGCTGACCTTGCGCCACGCGGGCATACAGCCGGTGGCAATGCTCGAAGAATCCGTGCGCATTGTCGCGCCGCGGCCGGCGGCATGGATTGCCCGGGGCGCATTCGGAACGCGCATTCTGACCGATACGAAACTAATCGCCGTTCACGGCACAGGACAAGTGAGCAGCGTCGAAATTGAACGTAACGGCGGGCGCGAACATATCGATTGCGATGGCGTTATTTTCAGTGGGAGATTCGTTCCGGAAGCTGCCATTCTCAGGGCGGGTCATCTGTCCATCGATCCGGCCACTGGCGGGCCGATCGTGGATCAATTCGGGCGCTGCTCCGATCCGGTTTTTTTTGCCGCCGGCAATCTGCTGCGTCCGGTGGAAGCAAGCTGGACCGTCTGGGAAGAAGGGCGCAATGTGGCGCGCGCGATCGCGGCGAGTCTGGGCGGACGCCTTCCGGCGGCAACGCATTTCATGACCCTGGAGCCCTTGGCGCCGGTTCGTTACGTTTGCCCCCAGAAATACGCCTTCCCGGCGCTGATTGCGCCTGCCCTGCCGCTGAACATCCGGGTCCATCGGGCAGTACGGGGCCGGTTACGGGTCATGAATGGCGCAAACGAGGTCTGGGGCGAGGCCCGCCATCTGCGGCCGGAACGACGCGTGATTATGTCGTTTGTGGTGCCTGAGGTTGAAGCGGTCACGCCGCTCACGATCCAGTTCGAAGAATCCCTTCCTGACTAAGCGGCGAGACATTCCAGCCAGGCTCTGTTCACACTGCCAGGCCATGTTCCCAGGCCGGTTCAGCCGGAATGTCTTTGCACGCGCACAGAATCCTTCCGCACTTCCCAGGCCTCGCAACGCTTCATCGCCTCCGGTGTGAATTCCGCCTGCGGTTCATTTCCGCCGATGACGAACATGAGAATGTGTTCCAGGTTCGGTTCGTCATAAGTGACGTTCATAAAACGCCGGGCGACACCCACCGGAAAGCTGATCACGTCCAGGGCATCGAGGTCGACGTACTCCATCGCCGATCCCTCGTTCCACTCGCAACGCCAGCGCCCGGTCATGGCAATGAAGGTTTCATTGGTGTCGTGATTGTGCATCAACGGTCCCTTGCCCGGCAGCGCGCGGCAATAGCCCAGGTTGAATCCCTCCGAAATCTTGATCGCGGCCATTTCCGAAGCGTTGTCGCCAACCGGGGAAGCGGTGGCGTCGTTTTGCCGTTCCTGCGGCGGCTGAAATCCGATCACGTTGTACAGCGTTCGCCGGCATTCCGGCACGTCGCTGTCGGGCAGTCCGCCGTCGGAACCCTGCAAGTCCTTGAAGCGAGCCACGCGCTTTAGCATCTCGCCTCGTGACACGACGCGAATTTGTCTCCAGTCACCCATAAATATCCCCTATGTAAATATTTATCCCCGTTCGCCCGCGATGATCCTACAGCGTTTCCTGAAACACCATTCGTAGCGTCGGCGGGACCGCTGTTTTCTGCGTTTCGACAGACTTGATCGGCCTGCCTGCGCCGCTAGTCGCCGACTTTTTCGACCAACCCTGCTTCGTCATTGCTCGAAAAATTTACCCTGCTGCTTACCGGATGATATTCAAGCGCGGTTATTTCCGTCCCCAGGGCCGAGGCCAACGCCTGGCCCGGATCGGTGATCCGTGCATCAAGCCAATCGCGTTCCTGACCTTTCGATAACAGCACCGGCATGCGGTCGTGAACATCCGCGGCCGAACCGACTGCATCGCGGGTCAGTATCGCGCAACTTGCTTTCCATTGCGCATCATTCGCCGGCTTCCACAGTGCCATCACCCCGGCAAATGCGAACGGCAGAGTCTGCGGAAGATGGAAAAAATAGGGCTGCTTCGCCTTGATGATTTCCCCGGTTGTGAGATCCGTGCGTTCCACCTGCTTCCATTCGTACCAGCCGAGCGCTGGAATCAAACAGCGTGATTTGCTCAGCGAGCCCTTCCACATCAGCTTGGTCGCGGCTTCTTCGGAGCGCGCATTGTGGGTCATGCGCGGGGGCTTCGGTTCCTTCCACCAAACCGGAATCAAACCCCAGCGCGCAGTGACGAGCTCGATTTCTCCGGTGGCGCGGTGCAGTCGAAGCACGGGAACCAGAGAGGCGGGAGAAATATTGAAGCGCCGCCCGAAGGGATCAAGGTTGTGCCGACCGATATGCCAAAACCGCTCGATCTCAGCTTGTTCCGGACTCACGTAGCGACCACACATGGGGAGAAATTATCGCCCGATCGGTAACAGTAGTGGCAGGTAAATATTGCTTCGTATTGTCCGTTCGGGTGGCAAGGATTGACGGCTTGTCCGTGCATGGCAATCCAGACAATCTCAACGCGGATGTCGCCTTCAGGCGACGGTTTGCGCCACTGGGAATGACGCCATTTCACGACAAATTCCGCACCATCCATTTTCGAAAACCGCTCGTCATCCCAGAGCGGCCATTCGGCGGCTTTCCCTATGACAGAACGTGAAACGGGTGTTGAATGCCACTATGCCTGAAACACATAAGGGCAAGCACGAAACTTGGAGTGGTATTTCGATGCAAGAGGAGAACCAATTATGAGCACACCTTCAACCTTGATCGGCAACCGGCCAATCGCTCAGGCGAGGCCCAAACTCACTGCGGCGCAAAAAGCGCTGGTCAGCCGCAAAGTTCTGCCACTGAATTCGCTGATTCACGGAGATTATTACAGCGGATCGCTGGATGATCTCACGACCGTCGGCCGCTGGAATGGTCAAAAGCGCCGCTTTGTTTTCTGGGACTTTAATATGGGACAACCCCAGGCGAAAGCCGCTCACCATGTCGCGGATCTCGGAACCGGCCCGCGATTCGCGCCGCTTGCGCGGGAAGAATCCACAAGCACAGCCCGCATCAGCGACTTCGCGTTGGAAACAACCAACCCGGGCTTGCGTAGCTGACCCGGTAATGCCGCGTAGTACCCCTGGCGCCACTCGCAGGTACCAGCCGCTTGCGGCAAGTGGCGTTTGATTTCGAATGCTCCCACTCACGACCTCGGGGAATCGCCGGCGCTACCAATGCACTGCCGGTTCCACCGAGCCTAGGCAGTGGCGCGGCCACGAAGAGCAACGCGCTTGCACTGGCCGGCGCAAGTGGGGCGAGACCTTCGAGCAACGCAATGCCGTCGCCGCGAATCACCAGTTGATGCACCGGAAACATCTGGCCTTTGGGAAAGGGCTTGGCTGCGATGGCGTTGATGCCCGATCCGGCCACCGCCTTACCGGCAGCTCGCAGCCAGCGTGCCGCTTCGACTTCAATACAGCACTCCTCTGTCAGCGCGGAGAGATGATTGCTCTTGGAGTGGAATAGAACTCGGATAACACCCCCGGCCCTGCCGGAGGATGCCTGCTCTTACAAAGGCTGCTGCAAAGTCGGCGCGCTGTCTTCGAGTGTCATCCGGCGCAGGTCGCGCTTGTATTGCCGGTCGTCGAACGGACGCGCGCGGTGCATGGTGCAGCGGTTATCCCAGATCACCAGATCGTGAATACGCCATTGGTGGCGATAGACAAACTGCGGCTGAGTCGCGTGCTCCATGAGTTCGCGGATGACCACCATGGCTTCCGGGCGAGGCCAGCCGTGGACCGTGCCGATGTGCGCGGAAAGATAGAGGCTGCGCCGCCCCGAACCCGCATGCCGGCGCACCAGGCGTTGCGGCACTGGCGCGAATTCCTTCGTCTCCTGTTCCGTCCAGTCATCGAAGCCCAACAAGGCGCGCGAATATATCAGCGAATGGTCGCAGACCAGCATTTCGATGCGGGATTTTTCCGCATCAGGCAGCGCGTCATAGGCGGCGCGCATGTCGGCGAACTCCGTTTCGCCTCTGGCCGGCGGAATCACCCGCGCGTGCAGCATCGAGTATTTGGCCGGCGTTGCCTTGAAGCTGCTGTCCGAGTGCCACAACAGATTGCCAAGATTGAACATCCGCCGCCGGTCATCGACCGCGAGCACCGAACCATCCAGATCGAGGTTAGAGATGTCCACCATTTCGCGATGCTTCAGGCGGTGCAGGTGCGAATCCACCACCGCAGGCGCCGGCTCCAGCGGACCCATGGCCCTGGCAAAAGCCAGGTGCTGATCATCGTCGAGCAACTGATCGCGCACTACGACCACGGCATACTCATCCATGGCGTCGTCAATCGCGCGGCGCAATTCAGCCGGCGGTGGCGTGCGCAAATCAATGCCCGTGATTTCTGCCGCGAATACCGGATGCAAGGGATTGATGGCCAGCTTCACTTTCACTCCCGCCGGGCGTGGCGTCGGCGCACCATCCGCGCCGCCATCCCGTCCAGACCATTGATAGATCTTCGCAGGATCGTATCGTCGCGGCCGACGGGCGTCAACCAAACCTGTTGACCTTGACAGACTTCGCAGGCAAGCGATGCATGGTGTTCCCCGCATTCGCTGACGCGTGTACCATATTCGCGGCAAGGCTCTTCGAGCGCGTAGTGTCCGGTTTGCCGAAGCAATTGACGATATGGAGTCCGCGCCTCTTGGAGTGGTGCTACATACGCACCAGGTTGTCCCTTTTTTGTTTTCACCTTCAATCAAGGAGAGAGATCATGAAATTCAGAGTGCCGCACCGTCTTTTCCATCGTTTGGCCGCCGTATTGATCGCCGTGCCGCTAGCACTTGCCGCCGGTCAGGGATTTTCGCAAGGCGTAACCGACGACATGCTGATCAATGCGCACAAGGAAACCAACAATTGGCGCATGGTTGGGCGCGACTACATGAGCACTCGCTTCAGCCCCTTGACTCAGGTCAACGCCAAAAATGTGAAGCGCCTGGTTCCGAAGTGGTCGTTTTCCTTCGGCGTGCTGGACGCGCAGAACACCACGCCGCTGATTCACAACGGCGTCATGTACGTCACCTCGTCCCACGGCCGTACCTTCGCGGTCAACGCCAAAACCGGCGCCATGATCTGGCAATACAACCATCAGTTGCCCGAGGACGTGGGCAAGAACATGTGCTGCGACATCGGCAATCGCGGTGCCGCGCTCTACGGCGACAAGGTATTTGTTGCCACGCCTGATGCACACGTCGTCGCACTTGACATGAAAACCGGCAAACCGGTGTGGGACGTCAATCTTGGCGACTACAAGAACGCCTACACCATGACCGTGGCACCGCTGATCGTGAAAGGCAAGGTGATCGTCGGTCTTTCCGGCGCGGAATACCCGACGCGCCTGTTCATCGAAGCGCTCGATGCCAATACCGGCCAGCAAGTCTGGCGCCGGTATACGATTCCCGCGCCGGGTGAACCAGGTTCCGACACCTGGGGTTCCGATCCGGACAACCTCAAGTTTGGCGGCGCATCCGCATGGATCACCGGCTCCTACGATGCGGCGCTGGATACCATTTACTGGGGCACCGGCAATCCGAACCCGGACTGGGATGGCGTGGGCCGTGAGGGAGACAACCTCTACTCCAACTCCACGCTGGCCTTGAACCCGGATACCGGCGAAATCAAATTCCACTTCCAGTACACGCCGTTCGACGTGTGGGATTTCGACGGTGTAAACGAACACATCCTGGCCGACCTCGGCGGAAGCAAAGTCTGGCTGCATGGCGACCGCAACGGCTTCCTTTACAGCATCGACCGCACCAACGGCAAGTTCATTTACGGCAAGGAAATCTCCAAGGTCAATTGGGCGACCGGGTTCACGCCCGAAGGCCGCCCGATTGTCAACCCGGACAAAGTGCCGAGCTATACCTACGAAGCCAAGGACATCTGCCCCGCGTCGGAAGGCGGCAAATGGTGGAACCCGATGGCTTACAACCCGGCGAAACAGATGGTGTTTGTGCCCAGCCGCGAGATCTGCACCGACATCAAGAGTGCGAAGGGCGAACGCACCGAGGGCAAACCGCACTGGGGCATCGGCAGCATCAAGTGGAACAAGGGGCATGGGCAACTGGTGGCATTCGATGCGAAGAGCGGCAACAAGAAGTGGACCGTGAAAGCCCCCTCGCCCTTCATGAGCGGTGTGCTCACGACTGGCGGCAATCTGGTATTCGCGGGAACTCCGGAAGGCGAGTTCAAGGCTTACGATCAGGACACCGGCAAGGAACTCTGGTCCTATCAGACCGGCTCCGGCATTGTCGGCAGCCCTGTGAGCTTCTCGATCGATGGCAAGCAGTACATCGCGGTGCCTTCCGGTTTCGGCGGGTGGACCGGATGGGCCACTATCGGCGGTGGTGGCGCGCCCCAGCTCAAGGATAGCCGCAAGGGTGGGTATGTGACGGTGTTCGGCTTGTTCGACGAATAAGCGGCACGGTGATGAAGGAAGCGGCGGCAGGTTCGCCGCTTCCTGGTTGCTAGATTCAAATCCGACCTGGAGGTGCGTCCTCATGCTCGTTCGCTGCACCGGTGTATTCGTGCTGTCAGTGCTGTTGCTTGGCGCGGCACGCGCTGCCGATGATCCGACCAATCCGTTCGCCGGGGATGCGGACTCAGCGCTTGAGGGTAAGCGCTTGTTCCTGAAAACGGGGTGCTATTCCTGTCACGGTCACGAGGCCGAAGGCGCGGTCGGCCCAGACCTCACCGACGACCAATGGGTCTACAAGCCAACCGACTCCATGATCTTCAACACCATCGCCAGGGGACGACGCGGCACTGTGATGGCACCGTTTGCAGACCAGCTCACGCCCGAAGAAATCTGGAAGATCGTCGAATTCCTGCGCGAAAAGAACCGCCAGTTGCATCACAAATAGTACACTCCGACCACACCTGAAATTCAGATGGCGCGGCAAGGGCGCTGGAAATTAGTGACGCAGTTCCTGCGCTGATCTGTTCTTGTTTTGCCCATTTCACAAACACACTGAGAGAGGAGACCACGATGTCCACCACCAAACGGTTCGCCGCCGCATTGATTCTTTGGTTCATCGCAGTTGCCGTTATTGCCGCCGACTTGCCGCGCGCCAAGCCGGAATCGGTAGGTCTGTCATCGGAGCGACTCGACAGCATCCGCAAGGTGCTCGGCGCCAAGGTGGATGCCGGAGAGATTCCCGGCTACGTCGCTTTGGTCGCGCGGCGCGGCAAGGTGGCCTACTTCGAGGCCTACGGGGTGCAGAACCCGAACACCAAAAAGCCGATGTCGCGCGATGCGATCTTCCGTATTTATTCGATGACCAAGCCGGTCACCAGCGTCGCGGCCATGATCCTTGTGGAGGAAGGCAAGATCAGGCTCTCCGACCCGGTGTCGATGTATCTGCCGGAACTGGCGAACCTGCAAGTCGCGACCAATGCCGCCGACGTCAAGGATCCATCCGAAGTGCAAACCCGCCCGGCGAAAAATCCGGTTCGCGTGATGGACCTGCTGTTGCACACCTCAGGCTTCACTTACGGATTTTTCAAGCCCTTTCCGGGCGGCGGGCCGGTGGAGCAAATGTATCTCGACGGCGGCGTGAACGATCTGGACATCACCAACACGGAACTCGTCACCCGCATCAGCAAGCTGCCGCTCAAGTACGAACCCGGCACGACCTGGTGGTATAGCCGTTCGACCGACGTGCTCGGGCGCCTGATTGAAGTGGTGTCGAGCATGACGCTCGGAGAATTTTTCGACAAGCGCATTGCCAAACCGCTGGGCATGGTTGATACCTCGTTCCGGGTTGCACCTGGAAAAGTGTCGCGTTTCGTCGAGCCCTTCGATGACGACAAGAAAGGCCTGATCCTGCAATACACCGACCCGACCAAGCCGGTGAAGTTCGAGGCCGGTGGCCAGGGCCTGACCGCAACCGTGATGGACTACGCACGCTTCGCGCACATGTTGTTGAACCGTGGCGCGCTTGATGGCACGCGCATCCTCGGCAAGAAGACCGTCGAGTTGATGACCACCAACCACGTGGGACCGAACATTGACCTCGGCCCCTTCTTCCTGCCCGGCCAAAGCCACGGCTACGGCCTGCTCGGCGCGGTACGCACCGAAGGCGCGCGCGCACCGGCGCCACTGAATCCGATGGATGGCTCGGTGGGTGAATACTACTGGGCCGGCTACGCCGGAACGTATTTCTGGGTGGACCCGAAGGAAGAACTGGTGGGTGTATTCATGATGCAGTCGGTGAAGCACTTGCTGCCGTTCGCCACGTCGTTCAAGACGCTGGTGGTGCAGTCGATCGTGGAGTGATGTGAACTGGCGCTACGTCAACGGTGTTACTGTTGGCGCAGCGATTCGATGGAAACCGGTTGACGGGGGTCCAGGTCAACACCCTTGTCCGGATTGCAACGACACCATCGAGCAATTGAGGGTCTGAGCCTGCGCGCATGACATCCCGTTCGCAATCCGTCGTCGGCATCGACCAGGGCACCACCGCCACCAAGGCCTACTCACTCAGCACCGCCGGAGAATTCCGGCAATTGTGCTCGATCGAGCACCGTCAGATCTATCCGCAGCCCGGCTGGGTTGAGCACGATCCAGGCGAACTCCTCGCGGCGGTGGAACGCTGTCTCGACAGTGCGGGAAACGCCAGCGCGGCAGGCCTCGCCAATCAGGGCGAGACCGTCATCGCCTGGGATGCCGATAGCGGCGAGCCGGTGTGCAACGCCATCGTCTGGCAGGACAACCGCACCCAGGGTGTCATCGACCGGCTCAAGGCCGAGGGCGCGGAAACGCTCACGCTGGAGCGCGCCGGGCTGCCGCTTGATGCGTATTTTTCGGCGTCGAAACTGCGCTGGATTTTGGATCACGTGCCAGAAGCGGCGGCCCTCGTGCAGCGCGGGCGATTGCGGCTTGGCACCAGCGATGCATTTTTTCTCGACCGCTTGTGCGGCGAATACGCCACCGATGTCGTCACCGCCTCGCGCACCAGTCTGATGAATCTCGCCACCGGGGCATGGGACGCTGACTTGTG